>CAYZKM010000028.1:0-20322 GCA_964478525.1 uncultured Bifidobacterium sp. | reverse complement strand
CTCCCAGTATCGCGGCGTCGCCCCGCGCACGTCCTCGTCATGATACATTTTGTAGATACGGGCGAGTTCATCCTGTGTATAGACATGCGGCGCGCGAGCCTTCACCTCGCTGTACTTGGTGCCCGACTCCCGCGCCTCGTCGCGGTCGGTGCGGAAGCACCAGCTGTCGGCCTCGGCCACCAGATCGCCCGCCTGGTTGTAGAAGTTCACGTGATAGACCTGCTGCACGGCACGCCCGGCGAACCGCGTCTGGTGCTCGATCAGGTCCTTCAGCCAGGCCTCGGTACGGATCTCGTCATTGCGACGCACCGGCTTGTGCCAGGTCCAGTCGGCGCCGGCCCACATCGCGTGCACGCCCGGCAGCCCGCCGACATAGCCCGATACGATGCGGCTGGTCGTGAACAGGAAGCTGGGCAGCGCGATGATGCCGCCATGGCTGGTGCGGGCGGCATAGCCGGGGTCACACCACAGCGGATTGTCATCGCCGATGCCGTGCGCGTAGTGACGGATGTTGTCGCGCGTCGCCTCGTGGCACCAGGGTTCCGCCGTGTCGCCGATCCGCACATTGATGCGGCTGCGCAGCGCCTCCATCGCCTGGTCGGTAATCTTGGGGAAATGGCGCTGCGTGTCGTCGTTCATGTGACCTCCGGTCGTCGGCTGGCTTCCTGCGCGCGCAGGACCTTGCGATTCACCTTGCCCGCCGGCGTCTTCGGCAGTTCATCCACGAAGGCGATCCGGCGGGGATATTCATGCTGGCTCAGGCGGGTGCGAACGAAATCCTGGATCTCTTTCGCCAGTGCCTCGTCACCCGGACGGTCGCACACGATGACGGCCTTCACCACCTGTCCGCGCAGCGCGTCGGGCACGCCGATCACCGCGGCTTCCCGGATGGCGGGGTGCTTCAGCAGCGCGTCCTCGACCTCGACCGCGCCGATGGTCCACCCGGCCGAGATGATGACATCGTCGGCCCGCCCGCCATGCCAGAAATACCCATCCGCATCGACGCGGCCCAGATCCTTGGTCGGAAACCAGCGATCACGGCGCAGCACCGTGATCTCCCCCCATGCACCGGGTGCGCAGGGTGCCCCGTCGGGGCCATGCACCTCGACCCGCACACCGGGCACGGGGCGGCCGAGGGAGCCGGGCTTCGATGGGAAATCGGCCGCGCCGGGGTAGTCGGCCAGGATCACGCCGACCTCGGTCGTGCCATACATGCTGCACATGCGTGTGCCGAACACGGCCTCGGCGAAGGCCAGCGTCTCGCTGTCGATCGGCTCGCCGGTGAAGCTCATTTTCCGGATCGCATAGCGATGCGCCGCCGCCGCCCCGCTGTTGCGCATCATCCGGTAATGCGTCGCCGCCGCCGAGAGGGTGGTGATGCCGAACGCGGACAGCGCCCGCAGCAGCAGGGCCGGATCGAAGCGGCCCGAGAACGTGCCGGTCTCCACCCCCAGCCCCAGCGGGGCGAGCGTGCCGTGCCACAGCCCATGGCCCCAGGCGGGGGAGGACGGGCAGAAGAACCGGTCGCCCGGGCGGATGCCGGTGCCGTACAGCGCGGCGTTGGCGACGACGACCACGGCGCGATGGGTGTGGCGGATCGCATCCGGCAGTTCCCGCGTCGTGCCCGACGTATACTGGAACATCGCCATGTCGTCGGCGCGCGTATCCACCGCGAAGCGCGCCGGGTAGCGTTCCAGCCCGGCCATGAAAGCCTGATCCGCGACCACGGTCTGCACGCCCGCGACCGGGCCGGTGGACCCGGCTTTCTCCGCGTTGGTCACCAGCAGGCGCGGACTGCAATCGTCGATGCGCAGCCGCACCCCGTCGGGCCCGAACAGGGTGAACAGCGGCACCGCCACCGCGCCGGCCTTCATCGCGCCGAACAGCGCGGCATAGAAGGCGGCGGATGGTTCCAGCATGATCGCCACGCGATCCCCGCGCGCGATGCCGCGTTTGGTCAGCCAATGTGCGAAACGGGACGACGCGGCGGCGATGTCGCCGAACCGCAGTTCCTGCAGCGACCCATCGGCGAAGGCCAGGCGCACCGCGACGCGCTCGGCATCCCGCGCGGCCCAGCGGTCGATGCATTCATGCGCGATGTTCAGCCGTTCGCGGTCGCCGTCGAACAGGTCCCACAGCCCGGCACCGCTGAAATGGCGCTGCGCGTCGGCATAGCTGGTATGGTCGGTCAGTCCCGGCATCGACGCCTGTCCCCTTGGCCTGTCGCTTTGGCCCATCCCCTTCTGGTGCGCGGGATTAGTCCGGCGCCCGGGCGGATTGTCAAACCGTCCGCCCACCCTCATGTTCCGCCCGCACCGCAGCGTTTCCACCGTCCCGAGGGGATGTCCACCATCATGCCGATCCGCGCCGTCTGCTTCGATGTGGGGGAGACCCTGATCGACGAAACCCGCCACTGGATCGAATGGGCGGCCTATCTCGGCGTGCCGCCGCTGACGCTGTTCACCGCCATCGGCGTGACCATGGAACGTGGCGAATCGCTGCGCCGCGTGTTCGAGATTTTCCGTCCCGATATCGACGTCTCCACCGCGCGCCAGAAGCGGCGAGCGGAGGGGTGGTCCTATGATTTCATCCACCAGGACCTGTATCCCGACGCGATCGGCTGCCTGGGCACGCTGCGGGAACGCGGCTTGCGGGTGATGATCGCCGGCAACCAGCCCGTCGAGTCCGAGGCCGCGCTGATCCGCCTTGGCGTGCCCCACGATTTCATCGCCAGCTCGGCCGGATGGGGCGTGTCGAAGCCTGATCCGCGCTTCTTCGACAAGGTGATAGAGGCGGCCGGCGTGCCGGCGCACGAGATCGCCTATGTCGGCGACCGGCTGGACAACGACGTGCTGCCCGCCCGTGCCGCCGGCATGACCGCGGTGTTCGTCCGCCGCGGGCCCTGGGGCTGGATGCACGCGGAACTGCCGGAAATCAGCCAGGCGCATCTGCACCTGCGCAGCCTGGCCGACCTGCCCGACGCGCTGGCGAAGCTGGAGGCGGGGCGGTGACCGCCGCCATCCCTGTCTTCGACCCCATGGCCGATGGTTGGCGGGCGATGGCGCGTGCCGCGCTGCCGGGGGGGCTTGGCATCCCCTGGGCGAAGCGGGACGCGAAGGGCTGGCGGTATGGCCTGCAGACCACCCCGGCGCATGCCAATCCGCAGGGCGCGCTGCATGGCGGGGTGCTGATGACCGTGGCGGATCACGGCCTGAGCATCATCGCCTGGGAAGCGGCCGAGCGGGCGCCGTGCACGACGATTCAGCTGAATACGCAGTTCATTGCGGCGGTACGGCCGGGCGAGTTCGTCTGGGTGCGGGGGGAGGTGACGCAGCGGACGGGATCGATGGTCTTCATGCGCGGTATCATGGCCACGCCCGACCGTGACGTCGCCGCGGTGGACGGAATCTGGCGGATCCTGCGATCGGCGTGATGTCCGCCAGGACACGCCCCCGGATCGAATGCGGCGCTGTTGTGGATGTGATGCAACCGGCACTTGCCCGCCATGTCCGAGCCTGTATTGATGCGGGTGGATGGAGAACCCAAGCGACATTCCCGACGCACCGGCAGGATCGGTGGCAAATGCCTTGCTGCGGTCGATCCTGGACACGGTTCCCGATGCCATGGTCGTTATCACCGGCGATGGCCTGATCCAGTCTTTCAGTGCCGCCGCGGAACGTCTTTTCGGGTACACCGCCGATGAAGTGGCCGGGTGCAACGTCAGCATCCTGATGCCGTCGCCCTATCGCGAACAGCACGATTCCTATCTCGCACGCTACCGCCGCACCGGCGAGCGGCGGATCATCGGCGTCGGGCGCGTGGTGATGGGCCAGCGCAAGGACGGCTCGACCTTTCCGATCGAATTGTCGGTCGGTGAGATCAACCATCGCGGCCAGCGCCTGTTCACCGGCTTCGTGCGCGACCTGACCGAGCGGCAGCAGACGCAGGTGCGGTTGCAGGAACTGCAGCAGAACTTCCTGCATGTCTCGCGCCTGCGCTCGATGGGGCAGATGGCGGCGGCCTTGTCGCACGAGCTGAACCAGCCGCTGACCGCGACCACCAACTATCTGAACGCGGCGGTGCGGCTGCTGGATCAGCCGACCCCGGACCTGGCGCGCATCCGCCATGCCCTGTCGCTGGCCGCGCAGCAGACCCTGCGCAGCGGCGAGATCATCCGCCGCCTGCGCGCCTTCGTCACGCGCGGCACGGTCACGCGCCAGGCCGAGGCGGTCAGCAAGCTGGTCGAGGAAGCCGCGGCGCTGGCCCTGGTCGGCTCGAAACATCGTGGCGTCGATATCCGGCTGAGCGTGCCGGCTGATCTGCCGATGGTGATGGTGGACCGGGTGCAGGTGCAGCAGGTGCTGCTGAACCTGATGCGCAATGCGATCGAGGCGATGGAGACGGCCGAAACCCGCCATCTGACGATCGAGGCGCAGGCGGGGGCGGACCAGGTGGAGATCGCGATCTCGGACACCGGGGGCGGCATCGCGCCCGAGGTGGTCGCACAGCTGTTCCAGCCCTTCGTCACCACCAAGCGCGAGGGGATGGGCATCGGCCTGTCGATCTGCCGCACGATCGTGGAGGCGCATGGCGGGCGGCTGACTTTTGCGCCCGGTCCGGACGGTGGCAGTATCTTCCGGTTCACCCTGCCGGTGGCCGGACGGCCGTAGCGCGCCGCCGATCCAACAAGAACGGAGAATACGTCGTGCGGCTGATTCCCCGGCTGGCGCTTGCGCTGGCCCTGACCGGCCTTGCCTGGCTGCTGCCCGCGCAGGCGCGGGCCGAGGCGGACAGGGTCCGTATCGTGCAGCCCTATGGCCTGGTCTATCTGCCCAGCTATGTGGCGGTCGACCTGAAGCTGATCGAGAAGCACGCCAGGGCCGTCGGGCTTGGCGAGATCAAGGTCACGCTGACCAACATGGCAAGCGGACCGGCGGGGAACGACCTGCTGCTGGCCGGCGATGCCGATATCGGGATGGGCGGGTTCGGCCCCGGCTTCACGCTGTGGGACAAGACGCGCGGGGCGCAGAAGGTGAAGGGCATGCTGCCGCTGTGCGGCACGCCGACCTTCCTGGTCAGCACCGATCCGCGCATCCGCTCGATCCGCGATTTCGGCGAGAAGGACCGCATCGCCATCAGCGCCATCCGCACCACCGCACAGGCGCTGGCGATCCAGATGGCGTCGGTGAAGGAATGGGGCTGGGACGGCCGCTTCCGGCTGGACCCCAACATGGTGGCGATGTCGAACCCCGACGCGACGGCCGCCCTGCTGGGCGGGCTGAGCGAGGTGCGCAGCACGATCACGATCATCCCGTTCGCCAACATGCTGCTGGAATCCGGCAAGGCGCATCTGGTGATGACCTCGTCGGACCATATCGAGCCGGGTGCGACGACGGCGATCAGCTGGACCGGCGCGCGCTTCCACGATGGCAGCCCGAAGCTGTATGCCGCCACGGTGGCCGCCTTCGAGGAGGCGATGGAGATCATCGCCCGCGACCCCGCGCGCGCGGCCGCGATCTACCTGGCGCGGGAGCCGCAGAAATCCAGCATCGAGTGGCTGGTGAAGATCATCACCGACCCGAAGATGATCACCTTCAGCGCCACCCCGCGCGGCATCAAGCAGAATGTCGACTTCATGGTGAAGCTGGGCACGCTGAAGAACCAGCCGGACTCGTGGAAGGACCTGTTCTGGGACAATGTCTGGACCAAGGACGGCAGCTGACCCTACTCGGCCGCCGCCGGGGCCGCGGTGGGCATGCGTGATGGCAGCTGCGAGACGACGACGATGGTGGCCAGGGCCGCGCCGGCCAGGACATAGAACAACGTGTCGAACCCGAAGCGGTCGTGGATGAAGGCGATCAGCGGCAGGGCGGCGGCCAGCACGGTGAAGCTGACGACATAGCGCACGCCGTAGACGCGGGCGCGGAAGCTGCCGCTGGCCATCTTGCCGATCATGTAGTCGTTGATCGGGATCTGGCCGAACGCGCCCAGCATGAAGCCGAACGCGACCGCCAGGGCGAGGCCGTCGTGCAGGCCGGGCATGATGGCGAAGAACACCAGCTGGATCGCCGCCACCGTCAGGAACACCGGACGCGGGCCGTGCTGGTCCAGCATCTTCCCCACGACGAGCTGTGCCAGCGAGGCGACGGCAAAGACCACGAAGGCGAAGATGCCGACCGCGGTGGCGATGTCGGCGTTGATCGGCACCCCGGCCCGATGCGCCCAGGCGGCGGCATCGGCGGCGATGCCACGCAGGCGTTCGTCGAAGATCTTCGGCAGGGCGAAGGTGGTGGACTGGAAGATGATGGAGGAGATGGCGGTGGTGGCGAACACGATCACCGAGACCCGCACCAGCAGCGCGCGCAGTGCCGGTTCCAGTGCCGGACCAGGGGCTGTCGGGGTCTTGGCGGCGATCCGCTCGCCGGCGATCTCGCCGCCTTGCAGCGCGGCATAGGCGGCACCGATCGCCAGTGACACCAGGCCCGGCACGATGAACGCCGCCCGCCAGCCGCCATTGTCGATGAAGTATCCGGTCAGCAGCGCCGCGCTGGCCACGCCCAGATTGCCGAATACGCCGTTGACGGCGATCCGCATGCCGGTGTTGCGCCATTTCCCGGTCACGATGGCCAGGCCCACCGGGTGGTAGATCGCGGCGAACATGCCGATCACGAACAGGCCGATGCCGATCTCCAGCGGGCTGCGCGCGAAGGAGGTGGCGATCGAGGCCAGGCCGATGCCGAAGAAGAACACGCACATCATGCCCTCGCGGCTCCATTTGTCGGCCAGCCAGCCGGCGGGCAGCGAGAACAGGCCGAAGGCGAGGAAGCCAGGCGTCGCATAGGCCAGCAGCGCGCCATAGCTGAGGCCCCATTCGCGCGTCAGCGCCAGGGCGGCGACGGTGGCGAACACCAGGGTGAACAGATGGTCCAGGAAGTGGCCGATGTTCAGCAACAGAAAATGCATCCGGTCGCGGTTCATGGAATCCCCCCTCGGGTCGTTTCACGGCAGTCTATGAGTGACCGGGAAACGGTGTCTTGCCAAAGATCGTCGCATTCCGGACAGTGGCGCATGGCCCCGCCCGCGCGCAGCACCGATCCCGACGACTACCAGTCCGTGCCGCGGCCGCTGGCGGCCATGGCCAAGGCGTTTCCCGACGGGTTCCATATCCGCCCGCACAGCCATGCGCGCGACCAGCTGGTGTATGCCGTCACCGGGACGATGCGGGTCCGCACCGCGCGCGAGGCGTGGATCGTCCCGCGCGACCGCGCCGTCTACCTGCCCGCCGGCGAGGAACACGCCATCGCCATGCGCGGCGATGTGGAGATGCGGACCGTCTACCTGATCGGCCGCGTGACCGACGGGCTGCCCGCCCGCCCGTCGGTGATCGAGGTCTCCGCGCTGCTGCGGTCGCTGATCCTGGCGCTGATCGAGGAGCCGGTCCTGTATGACGAGGACGGGCGCGGCGGCGCGATCAGCCGGCTGATCCTGTCCGAGATCACCCGGGCGCGGGCCTTGCCGCTGATGCTGCCGATGCCGGCGGATCCCCGGCTGCGGCGGGTGTCCGACGCGCTGGCGGCCGACCCGTCCGACCCGCGCGGGCTGGAGGCATGGGCCGACATCGCCGGCGCCTCGGCCCGGACGCTGGCTCGGCTGTTCGAGCGCGAGGTCGGCCTGACCTTCGCCGCCTGGCGCCAGCGCGTGCGATTCCACAGCGCGATGGAGGCGCTGGTGCGCGGCGAGCCGGTGGCGGTGGTTGCGGCGCGCAACGGGTATCGCTCCACCAGCGCCTTCGCCGCCGCGTTCCGCCGCACCATCGGCGTGGCGCCGTCGGCGGTGCGGGAGGAAGCGGCGGCGCGCAATGCCGTATGAGACGCCTCAGGCGGCGGCGCGGGAGAGTTCGCCGGCGTCGGGCAGGGCTTCGATCCCCCAGGTCTTGCCGATCAGCTCCGTCGTCCGCGCCGCACCGACCAGCGGTTCGGCCATGCCGCGGAATTTTTCCTCCAGCTGGGCATCGGTCATCGGACGGGTGGCGCTGCCGATGCCGTGTTCGACGCGGCAGGCCTGGGTGGTGCCGTCGGCCAGGGTGACGACGACCTCGGCCGCATCGGCGGCGAGGGCGGGGGCGAGCGTGGCCTCCACCTTGTCCTGGAACGCCATCAGCACGGGGTCGCGCACCGCGGTGTCGGTGTCCATGTCCCGGATGCGGGCGGTACCGCGATGGAACGCGACCGCCACCCAGTGATGCAGGCTGACATGGGCCTCCAGCTCATCCCTCGGGTTGCGGCGGTTGCACAGCGCCATCGCGCCCGGCGAGGCCTGGATGGCCACGGCGGTTACTTGGGCGGGGTCGATGTTTCTGTCACGTTTCAGTTCCAGGCAGGCATCGATGATCGGGTGGATGACGATGCCGCAGGGATAGGGCTTGTAGGTGTTGCGCAGCAGCTCGAACCGGGTTCCCAACTCGCCGGCCAGGGCATCGGTGTCGGGTTCCTCGGCGAAGACCGAGAGGAAGCCGTAACGCCCTTCCAGCGCGACCGGCGAGGCGGTGAAGCCGCGTTCGGCCAGCAGGGCGGCGCGCAGTCCGGTCTGCCCGGCATGGGCAGGCATCATCGGGGTCATCATGGTGCCGTGGCCGACCCGGATGCCGGCGGCCTGTGACAGGGCGATGCCCATCGCGCAGCGCATGCGGTCCTGGTCCAGGCCCAGCAGCCGGCCCACCGCGGCGGCGGCGCCGAAGCCGCCGGTGATGCCGGTCCCCGACCAGGCGATGGAGCCTTTCGCCGGCGGCACGGTCAGGGCCTTGCACAGCCGGCATTCCAGTTCGACGCCCAGGGCAAAGGCGGTCAGCAGATCGGCACCGCTGACCGGGCGGATCTCGGCCAGCGCCAGAACCGCCGCCGCCACCGGGCCGGACGGGTGCACCACCGCCTGCGCATGAGTGTCGTCGAAGCTGTAGACGCTGGAGGCCAGGCAGTTGATCAGCGCGGCATGCAGCACGTCCGCCTTGCGCCCGCGCGCGAACAGCGTCGCGCGCGGCGGGCCGGCGAAGGCGGCCAGCGCGTCGTCTGCCATCGCGACGATCTGATGGCGCGCCCCACCGACGGTGCAGGCGACGATGTTGAACAGCGAGCGCAGCGCCTCGTGGCGCACCGCCGGCGAGAGGTCGTTCGTTTGCGTGGTAATAACGTACTCGGACAGTCGAGCCGTTATTTCGTTCGGTGCGAATGACATGAATTTAATCTTTCCGTTTCAGAGCGATCGCGTCGCGCCGCCATCGATGTCGATGACGCAGCCCTGGATGAAATCGGCCTTGTCTGACGCCAGATAGGCGGTCAGGGCACCGATCTCGTCGGGCCGGCCGACCCGTTTCGTGCCATGCGATGCAAGCAGGATCTCCAGTGCCTGTTCACGGGTGACGCCGCGTTCTCCCATCACGCGCTGCACGTTGCGGGTGAAACGGTCGGTTTCGATCAGTCCGGGGTTGATCGCGTTCACCCGGACGCCATCGTTGATGCCGATATCGGCCATGGCTTTGGTAAAGTTCAGCAAAGCGACATTGACGGAGCCGCCGATGGTGAATTCCGCCGATCCGGCGCGCGCGCCGATGCCGACGATATTGACAATCGCGCCGCGTGTCTGTTTCAGATGCGGCCAGGCCGCGCGAGTGAGGCGTACATAGCCATGAAATTTCAGGGCGAATCCGTCCTGCCAGTCTTCTTCTGTCAGGGTAAAGAAATCAGCGCGCTTGGTTGCGCCGGCATTGTTGACCAGGATGTCGAGTCGTCCGAATGCCTTGATGGCGGCCTCTACCGCGGCGGGGGCGGCGGCGGGCTCGCGCAGGTCGGCGGCATGGATGGCGGTGCGGGCCGCTCCGGCATTCGTGATGCTGCTGGCCACCTCTGCAAGTTTTGCGGTATCGCGTGCTGCAAGCAGAACATGCACGCCTTCTCTCGCGAGTTCGGCTGCGATCGCTGCGCCGATGCCGCGGCTGGCGCCCGTGACCAGTGCGACCTTGCCGTCCAGACCCAGTTCCATGGTTTCCCCCTCGTTCCGATATGGTAGATCATGCCGGGGTTATTGGTCGGCGGCAAACCACCGCCATGTATCGGACAAGCGAATTCCTGCAGAAACCCGGTGGCAATGGGCTGGATGCTAGGTTATATTTGCCAGACCGGGTTATAAGGACAAAAATGAAATGGCTGATGACGTATTGGCGCTGACCGCTCAAATCGTGAGTGCGCACGTAAAGAAGAACACCGTGTCGGTCGAGGAATTGCCGAACCTGATCCGTGAGGTTCACAGGACGCTCGCCGGGCTTGGCGAGGTGGCGGTCGAGCCCGAATCGCGGGCGCCGGCGGTGCAGATCACCAAGTCGGTGTTTCCCGACTACATCGTCTGCCTGGAATGCGGCAAGCAGATGACCATGCTGAAGCGCCACCTGATGACCGAGCATTCGATGACGGTCGATCAGTATCGCGGCAAATGGTCGCTGCCGGTCTCCTATCCGATGGTCGCGCCGAACTACGCCGAGACGCGGTCGAACCTGGCCAAGGAAATGGGCCTGGGCAAAAGCCGGACCGCGGCGTCGCGCAAGGGTGGACGCAAGGGCGCCAAACGCGCCGCCCGCGGCGGCTGAGAGCACGCGAACACAGCCCGCCCCGGCCGGCGGGGCACCGGCCGGGGCGGGCTGCGTTCGCGTAGTAGCGCCTATTTCCCCTTGAAGGGGCGGGGCTTGCGCTTCTCCTTGAAGGCCAGCGCCGCCTCGTGGAAATCTTCCGTCAAATACAGTTTCATGGGCGCCTGGTGGAACGCGGCCTCCTTGGTCAGCTCCGCCAGGTACCAGCGGCGTGTGCGCACCGTCGCGCGCACCGACAGCGGCGGGTTCGACGCGACCTGCCTGGCAAGGTCCATCGCGACATCCATGTGGGTGCCTTTGGGGGCGACGCGGTTGATGACGTTGGCCGCGTGCGCTTCCTCGGCCGTGAAATACCGTCCGGTCAGGGAAATCTCGTCGCCGAACGCGCCGGCGCCACGGAAGTGGAACTGTGCCCAATGCTTGGCCGCGCCCAGCCCGCGCGAGGTTTCCGTCAGCTGGAACCGGGTGCCCTCCTCGGCGACGATCAGGTCGCAATCCAGCACCATGCCCAGGCCCAACCCCAGCACATAGGCATGGACGCAGGCGATCACCGGCTTCCAGTGCACCGCCTGGTGCAGCAGGTCCCCCGAATTGGCGCCGTGGCCTTGCGGGCCGCCCAGGCGTTCGAATTCCTCTCGGGACCGCAACTGTCTCTGATGCACATCCGCCCCGCTGCAGAAGGCGCGCCCGCGTCCGCACAGGATCGCCACCCATGCTTCCGGATCGCCATCGAATTTGCGGAACGCGGCCATCAGCTGGCGGACGACCTCGTCGCTGACGGCATTCAGCTTCTCGGGCCGGTTCATCGCGATGATGGCGATGTGGTCCTTGACCTCGTAGTCGACATAGATGCGATCGTCGGTATCCGACATGGTTTTTCCCGCCACCTGACATTTCCAGTCCCGGCGTGTACCGTAGGCAGCGGGAACAGAGGCTGTAAAGTGGCCCATGATCGGTCGATGGGGGGATTGGTTCGATGCCTTTGCTTTACGAAAAGCGTGGCCATGTCGCGGTCCTGACGCTCAGCCGGCCCGAGGCGCGCAACGCCTGGTGCCAGGAATACAATGACGGTTTCCTGGACCTGATGCCGAAGCTGGAAGCGGATCGCGACATACGCTGCGTGGTGCTGACCGGCGATCCCGCGGGCAATGCGTTCAGCGCCGGGGCGGATCTGAAGAACCCGCGCACCCACACCCATGAATCGGTGGCCGACTTCCTGGAAGAACTGCCAAGCCGCCGGCGCGGCAGCGCCATCGCGCTGGTGACCGATTTCGCCAAGCCGATCATCGCCGCGGTGAACGGGTATGCGATCGGTATTGGTTGCATCGTCACCTATTGCTGCGACCTGATCGTCGCCTCGGAAGCCGCGGAGTGGCGCCTGCCGCAGGCGGGCCTGGGGATCATCCCGGCGCAGGGTGGCAGTGTGCGCCTGGCGCGCTGGATCGGGCGCGGCAACGCCATGCGCGCCGCCTACGGATTTCCCATCAAGGCAGCCGAGGCGTATCGCACCGGCCTGGCGCAATGGCTGGTGTCGCCCGAGCAGATGATGAACCAGGCGATGGAGGTGGCCGACCACATCGCGTCCCTGCCGCCGCTGGCGACCCGGCTGACCAAGGAATCCCTGCGCTCGGGGCTGGAGACTCCGCTGCCCGAGGCGGTGCTGGGCGATCTGTATCGCTTCGCCGCGCTGGAACTGACCGAGGACAAGGCCGAGAGCCATCGGTCCTGGCGTGAACGGCGCAAGCCGCAATTCAAGGGACGCTGACCATGGCGACACCGCTGTCGGATATCACCGTGCTCGATTTCGGGCAGATCTTCCAGGGATCCTATGCGACGCTGCTGATGGCCAAGGCGGGCGCCCATGTCATCAAGATCGAGCCGCCCGGTGGCGAACCGTTGCGCAAGCGCGCCCCGCCGGGCGCGGCCACGACGCTGTCCTTCGCGATGCTGAATGCCAACAAGCGGGCGATCACGCTGAACCTGAAGACCGCGCGCGGGCGCGACCTGCTGTTCCGCATGGCGCGGCGCGCCGATGTGGTGCTGGAGAATTTCGGGCCGGGCACGATGGACGGGATGGGTGTCGGCTGGTCTGTCCTGCACGAAATCAATCCCCGCCTGATCTACGCGACCGCCACCGGCTATGGCATCAGCGGGCCGGATCACCGGAACCTGGCGATGGACCTGACGGTGCAGGCGGCGTCGGGCATCATGAGTGTCACCGGATTTGCCGACGGCCCGCCGGTGCGCGCCGGCATTACGGTCGCGGATTTCATGGGTGGCGTGCACGCCTATGCCGGGATCATGACCGCGCTGTACGAACGGGACCGCAGCGGCGTCGGCCGCCTGGTCGAGATCGCGATGGAGGAAGCGGTCTACTACACGCTGGCAGCACCGCTGGAGGCGCTGTACCGGTCCGGCAAGGTGCCGCCGCGCACCGGCAACGAATCAGGGGGCGCGGTTGCGCCATACGGCGTCTATCCCGTGCAGGACGGTTTCATTGCCATCCATACCGGTACCGAACAGCACTGGCTGAACATCCTGGAGGCCGCCGGCCGGTCCGACCTGGCCAACGAGCCGCGGTTCCGCACCATGCACGACCGGTCCGCGCATCTGGACGAGGTGAACGCCATCGTCACGGCGTGGTCGATGTCGCTGACCAAGGCCGAGGCCGTCGCGCAGGGCAAGCGGTTCCGCATTCCGCTGGCCCCCGTGCGCGACGTGCAGGAAGTGACGCATGACGAACATATGCACAGCCGTGGGATGCTGGAATGGGTGGACCACCCGGACCTCGGTCGCGTGGTACTGCCGCGCACGCCGCTGCGCATCCATGGCACCGACATTGCGGAAACCAGGCCCAGCCCACGGGTCGGGCAGGACAATGACGATGTTTACGGCGGCTGGCTGGGGCTTCCGCCCGAGGAGATCGCCGCGCTGCGCACTGACGGGGTGATCTGACAGATGAATACGCGACCGAACTATCCGCTGGCGGGCTATACGATCCTGGACCTGACCCAGTTCTACCAGGGTCCATACGCGACGATGATGCTGGCCAAGGCCGGCGCCGATGTCATCAAGATCGAGCCGCCGAACGGGGAAAGCCTGCGCCACATGGCGCCGCCGGGCATGGAGGGCGGCTTCCCGGTGGTGATGCTGAACGCGAACAAGCGCGGCATCTCGCTGAACCTGAAGACCGAGGAGGGCAAGGACCTGCTGAAGAGGCTGGTGCTGAAGGCCGATGCTCTGGTCGAGAACTATGCCCCCGGCGTGATGGATCGCCTGGGCGTCGGGTTCGACGTGCTGCACGCGATCAACCCGCGGCTGGTCTATGCATCCGCCACCGGATTCGGCCTGTCGGGGCCCGATCGCGACAACCTGGCGATGGATTTCACCATCCAGGCGGCATCGGGCGTCATGAGCCTGACCGGCTATCCCGACTCGCCGCCGACCCGCACCGGCGCGCCCTATGTCGACATACTCGGCGGGGCGCACCTGTACGCCGGGCTGATGACAGGGCTGCTGGAACGCGAACGCACCGGCGTCGGCCGCCTGGTGGAGGTGGCAATGGTCGAGGCCGTCTATGCCAGCCTGGCCACCGGGCTGGACCAGTATTTCCGCGCCGGGCGCAAGGTGCCGGGGCGCACCGGCAACGCCTTCGCCAACTACAACCGCGCGCCATACAACGTCTATCCGTCGTCGGACGGGCATGTCGCCATCATCCTGGTGACCGAACAGCAATGGCAGAACCTGCTGCGCGCGATGGGGCGGGAAGACCTGAAGGACGATCCGAAATTCATCAACAATACCGCCCGCGTCGCCCATTTCGATGAGACGGAGTCGATCGTGAAAGCCTGGACAACCGCCCATACACGGGCGGAAATCTTCGCCGCGACATCGAAGTTCCGCATCCCCTGCGCGCCGGTGCGCGATATCGAGGAGGTCATGAACGATCCCCACATGCACAGCCGCGGCATGCTGGAAGTGGTGGATCATTACGATTATGGCAAGGTGGTATTGCCGAACAGCCCGCTGCGGTTCCATGGCGCCGACAAGGTGCCGACGCGGGCCAACCCCCATATCGGCGAACACAACAACGCCGTCTACGGCGGCATGCTGGGCCTTTCCACCGAAGAGATGGAACGGCTGAAGCAAACGGGAGCGATCTGAGATGACCGAACCGACAGCGATGAACAATGGCCGTATCCTGGTGGGACGGGATGGGCCGGTCGCGATCATGACGCTGAACGATCCGTCCGTGTACAACGCGTTCGGCGTGAAGCTGCGCCAGGACATGACGCAGGCGCTGGACCTGATCGAGGCGTCCGACGCCCGCTGCCTGGTGATCACCGGGGCGGGACGGGCGTTCTGCTCGGGTGCGAACCTGAACGACCGGGACCGTGCCCCGCGCGACCGGCAGGCCGAGGCGCGCGGCGAGGTCAAGACCGACCTGGAAACCTGGTACCATCCGACCTTCCAGCGGCTGCGATCCTCGGAAATCCCGGTCGTGACCGCAATCAACGGCATCGCCGCCGGCGCGGGCATGAGCCTGGCGCTGTCGGGCGACATCAAGATCGCCGCGCGGTCGGCGACCTTCCTGCAGGCCTTCGCGCGCATCGGCCTGGTGCCCGATTGCGGGTCGTCCTACATCCTGCCGCGGCTGATCGGGCAGGCGCGCGCGGTGGAAATGTCGTTGCTGGCGGAAGCATTGCCGTCCGAAACCGCACTGCAATGGGGCATGATCAACCGCGTGGTCGATGACGCGGAGATCATGACGGCGTCGATGGCGATGGCGACGCGGCTGGCCAATGGGCCGCGGTCGCTGGGGCTGATCCGCAAGATCTACTGGGACAGCATGGAAAACAGCTATGCCGAACAGCTGGAGACGGAAGGCCGCGCGCAGATGACCGCCGGCCTGTCCGAGGATTTCAACGAAGGCGTGGCCGCGTTCCGCGAGAAGCGGAAAGCCGTGTTCAAGGGACGCTGAACAGTCCAGGGGGCCATGGCAGTGCGCTGTATCAGGGCGCCGTTCCCCCGGGCCGGCCCGCCATGTAGCGTTCGACCAGCGGTCCCCAGATCGCCGACCCGCCGGCGCCGGTGAACAGCGCATGCCCGTCCCGGCGGAACGGGCCGAGCGGGAGGAGGGTGGCGGGGCCGCCGGATGCGGTGAAGGCCGCGTGCATCGCCGCGGCCAGCGCCGGATCGAAGAACGTATCGTTCGCTGTATAGATCCACAGCATCGGCGTGCGCGCCGTCTGTCCCAGCACGCCGGCCGCGGCGATCAGCGCGGCGGGCCCGCAGTGATTGTTCGCGATGTCGTCCTTCCGCCCGCCGCGCCCGCCAGCCATGCTGACCAGGGTCACGTCGCGCGGATGCGGCAGGCTGTCATAGCCGACCGTGCCCCAGCCTCCGGCCGATTGCCCGACGATGATGGATGCGTCGGGGCGGACGAAGGGCAGGGTGGTCGCGTAGTGACGCGCTGCCTCGATATCGCGTGCCGTCTCCCGTGCTGCGTTGACGAATCGCTCGGACCGGCAGTTGGCCGAGGTTTCGGCATAGGGCCCGCCGGTGGCGCCATAGCCGCGGCGCATCGGCAGGACCGCAACGAAGCCGCGCGTCAGGAACCACCGCACCGCCTCGGAATCGCAGGCATAGGGCCGCATCGTCTCGCGCGCCGATGCCTTGACCGGCGAGCCATGGTTGATGACCACCACCCGCGCCGCCGCCTCGGTGTGGGGGCGGCAGATGCGGGTGAACAGCAACCGGGTCTGGTTGTCGGCATCGCGCACCTCGACCCAGTGGATCTGGTCGCGCCACGGCCCCTCGGGCGCGCCGGCCGGCCCGGCGGCGGGCAGGGCGAGCATCGCCAGGACCAGCAGCCACCAGGGCTTCATCGGCGCAGGTCCATGATGCGGGTTTCGGCTTCCTCGGCCGTCATGGCCAGGGCCTGGCGAGCGAGGGATTGCGGGAAGCCGGCGCGGGCCAGGATCGCGATTTCCTTCTGGCGGCGGGCGGTATCGGCGTCGGCCGAGCGGAACGGGCCGATGCGGCGGCGGCGGGCCAGGGTGAGCGCGGCGGCGAGTTCCACATCCGGTTCGTCGGGCAGCACCGCGCGTGCCTGGTCCGCCCCCACGCCCTTGGCCGCCAGGCGCGCGGCGGCGGCGCGGCGGGACACGCCCGACCGGATCAGCCCGCGCGCCTTGCTCTCGGCATAGGCGGCATCGTTCACCACACCCAGATCGGCCAGCCGGCGCACCACCGCGCGTGCCGCCTGCCGCGCTGCCGCCGCCTGCTCCTCCACCTCTGCCGGATCCTGCTGTGCGCGGCGCCAGCGGTCGATCCGGCGTTCCAGCACCCGCAGCAGACCGGCCTCGGTGGTGGCGAACCGGCCGAGATAGGTGATCGCGGCATCGTACAGCGACGCCTGGGTGGGTGGGGGGGGGGGGGGGGGGGGGGGGGGGGGGGGGGGGGGGGGGGGCCATCCGGCGATGATGCCATGCGGAACCAGCCATGCAGAGGGGATTTCCCCGGTTTTCCGCGTAACTTGTTTGACTTCGTCGCCCCGATCCCCAAAGATTGCCGCTTCCTCTGGACCCGCCCCCGAAAGGTCGCGGGCGGGAGATCCATTGGGAACCGTCCAACCGAGGGTCAAACCCCCCATGATTTCCGCTCTTCTGCCGAACTACGCCCGTGCCGACCTCGCCTTCGAGCGGGGCGAAGGTGCCTGGTTGTGGACGACGGACGGGCGACGACTGCTCGATTGCGGGTCGGGCATTGCCACCGCGTCCATCGGTCACGGCCATCCGCACCTTGCCAAGACCATCGCCGAACAGGCGGCCAAGGTGATGCACGTGTCGAACCTGTACCGTATCCCGCAGGCGGAACGCCTGGCGCAGCGGCTGGTCGACGCGACGTTCGCCGACAGCGTGTTCTTCTGCAACTCGGGCGCCGAGGCGAACGAGGGCATGATCAAGATGATGCGCCGGGCGATGTATGATTCCGGCAAGCCCGAGCGGTTTCGTTTCATCACCTTCGAAGGCGCGTTCCACGGGCGCACCCTGGCGACGCTGGCCGCCACCGGCAATCACCACTACATGGAGGGCTTCGGCCCCGCGGTGGACGGGTTCGACCAGGTGCCGTTCAACAACATGAACGCGGTGCGCGACAAGATCGGGGCGAATACCTGCGGCATCATCGTCGAGCCGGTGCAGGGGGAGGGCGGCGTGCGTCCGGCCGACCCGCAATTCCTGCGCGACCTGCGCGCGGTGTGCGACGAGTACGGCCTGATCCTGGGCATGGACGAGGTGCAGACCGGCATGGGCCGCACCGGCAAGCTGTTCGCCCATGAATGGGCCGGCATCACGCCGGATGTGATGTCCTCGGCCAAGGGCATCGGCGGCGGCTTTCCGCTGGGCGCGGTTCTGGCGAAGGAGCAGTTCGCCAAGGCGCTGGTTCCCGGCACCCATGGCACGACCTATGGCGGCAATCCGCTGGCCTGCGCGGCGGGCAATGCCGTCCTGGACGTGATCCTGGCGCCGGGCTTCCTGGAAGGCGTCGACCGCAAGGGCCGCTGGCTGGGTGCCGAACTGGACAAGATCGCCCGGGAGTACCCGTCGCTGTACGAGACCGCCCGCGGCATGGGCCTGCTGCGCGGCATCAAATGCGTCGTGCCGGTGGGCAAGGTGCAGGCCGCGTGCCTGGCCGAGGGGCTGATGGCGATCACCGCCGGGGAGAACACGCTGCGCATCGCCCCGCCGCTGGTCGTTACCGAGTCCGATCTGGACCAGGCGGTGGCGATGCTGCGCCGCGCGTCGGCTGCCGTTGCGGCCGAGGCATCGAAGGCAGCCGCACAGTGAGCGCATCGCTGCGGCGCGCAAAGGGAAAGGAGGGCCGGTCCACCGATCAGGGGACCGGTCCCCGCCACTTCCTGGACCTGCGCGATTTCGACACCGTGACCCTGCGGCAGATGCTGGACATCGCCTCGGGCTTCAAGCGCGTCGGCGGGGTGTCGTCACGACCGCTGGCCGGCAAGACCCTGGCGCTGATCTTCGAGAAGCCGTCCACCCGCACGCGCGTGTCGTTCGAGGTCGGCATGCGCCAGCTCGGCGGTGACGTCATCGTGCTGAGCGGGGCGGAAATGCAGCTTGGCCGCGGCGAGACGGCGGCTGACACGGCGCGGGTGCTGTCGCGCTATGTCGACGCGATCATGCTGCGCACGGCCGAATCGTCCAAGCTGCACGAGCTGGCCGAGTTCGCGACCGTGCCGGTGATCAACGGGCTGACCGACAAGTCCCACCCGTGCCAGCTGATGGCCGATGTCCTGACGTTCGAGGAACATCGCGGTCCGATCGCCGGGCAGGTGGTGGCCTGGTGCGGCGATGGCAACAACGTCGCGCGCAGCTGGATCGAGGCGGCGGTGCGCTTCGGCTTCACGCTGCGGCTGGCGACGCCGGCGTCACTGCGCCCGCCGCAGGACCTGGTCGACTGGGCGCTGGCGCAGGGCGGGAAGATCGAGCTGACCGACGATCCCGAAGCCGCCGTGGCCGGGGCGCGCTGCGTGGTGACGGATACCTGGGTATCGATGTCGGACGATCCGAACGAGAACCGGCACAACACGCTGGCACCGTATCGGGTGACGTCGGGGCTGATGGCCAAGGCGGCGCCGGACGCGATCTTCATGCACTGCCTGCCGGCGCATCGCGGCGAGGAAGTCACCGACGAGGTGATCGACGGGCCGCAGTCGGTCGTGTTCGACGAGGCGGAAAACCGGTTGCACGCACAGAAGGGCGTGCTGGCCTGGGTGCTGGGGGCGGCGCGGTAGGGCAGTCTGTTACCCCGGGTCGTCCTTCAGATGTGCACGAAGAACCAGACGTGCGGCCTGGTTGTTTGACGGCCCGCGCTGCTGGTCGATATTTCGTTCTTTTTGTGCAACCGCATTCGGGATCTGATCGGTTGACTGGTTTCGTCGTGCTTGCGCGGCACCCTACCCGTCATTCAGATGACACGCGCTCCGATGCCCCGCGCCGACCTCCTTCAACACCGGCGCCTCCACCGAACACCGTGCCATCGCGTGCGGGCAGCGAGGGTGGAAATGGCATCCCGGCGGCGGGTTCAGCGGGCTCGGGATCTCCCCCTTGATCGCCGTGAACCGCCGCTTGCGGCTTTCGATCCGCGGCACCTCCGACAGCAGCGCCTGGGTATACGGATGGTTCGGGCGCGAGAACACCTCCTCGGTCACCGCTTCTTCCACCACGCGGCCCAGGTACATGATCATCACCCGGTCCGACAGGTGCTCCACCACCCCCAGATCATGGCTGATGAACAGATAGGTCAGGTCCAGTTCGGCGCGCAGGTCCATGAACAGGTTCAGGATCTGCGCCTGGATCGACACATCCAGCGCCGCCACCGCCTCGTCGCAGACCAGGAACTCGGGCTGCACCGCCAGCGCCCGGGCGATGCCGATCCGCTGGCGCTGGCCGCCGGAAAACTGGTGCGGGTAGCGCCGTTTGAACGCCGGGTCCAGCCCCGCCCGCCGCATCTGCGCATCCAGATAGGCATCGAACGCATCGCGCGCGACCATGCCATGGTACAGCGGCGCCTCGCCGACGATCTGCTCGACCCGCATGCGCGGGTTCAGCGACGCGTACGGGTCCTGGAAGATCATCTGGACCTTCAGCTTGGCATCCTTCGCC
>CAYZKM010000027.1:0-20444 GCA_964478525.1 uncultured Bifidobacterium sp. | reverse complement strand
AGGTCTATGCGCGCAACAAGAAGAGTTTCGCGATCAACCTGCGGCCGCAAGCAGGACGCGACGCGCTGGCCGATGTGCTGGCGACGAGCCATGTGTTCATCGAGAACTATCGTCCCGGCACGCTGGAGGAGATGGGCCTGGGTCCCGACGTGCTGCACGCACGCAACCCTGGACTGATCATCGTGCGCATCACCGGGTTCGGCCAGGATGGCCCGTATCGCGACCGCCCCGGCTTCGGCACGCTGGTCGAGGCGATGTCGGGCTTTGCGTCGAAGAACGGGTTCGAGGACCGGCCCCCGGTGCTGCCGCCGCTGGCGATGGCCGACATGATCGCCGGGCTGTACGGCGCCTATGCGATCATGGTCGCGCTGCGGGTGGTGGAAGCCGGCGGCAAGGGCCAGGTGATCGACCTGCCGCTGCTGGACCCGATCATCTCGATCCTGGGGCCCGATCCGGCGATCTACAAAGTGTCGGGCCAGAAGCCGCAGCGCACCGGCAGCCGGTCGCTGACGACGTCGCCGCGCAATGCCTATCGCACATCCGACGGACGGTTCATCGCGATCTCGGCGTCGATCCAGGCGATGGCCGAGCGGCTGTTCCGGGCGATCGGGCGGGAGGACATGATCAGTGATCCGAAGTTCCGCACCAACACCGACCGGGTGCGCAACATCGAAGAATGCGACGGCATCGTCGCCGATTTCATCCTGGCCCGCACGCTGAAGGAGAACATGGACATCTTCCAGGCGGCCGAGGTGACCGCGACCCCGATCTATGAGGTCGATCAGCTGATCGAGGACCCGCATGTCCGCGAACGCGGCATCCTGGTCGAGGCACCGGACGCCGAGGCGGGATCGGTGCTGATGCACAACGTCATTCCCCGCCTGTCCGACACGCCTGGCCGCATTCGCACTCCGGCGCCGGCGCTGGGTGAACACTCCCGTTCCATTCTGCAATCCATCGGCTATGACGCGGCGCGGATCGACGCGTTGGCGGCCGATGGCGTGATCAAGGAATCCTGACCATGCGCGATGACCTGCCTGCCTGGCGTTCGCTGATGTTCGTGCCGGTGACGGCCGAGAAATTCGTCAAGACCGGCGCCGACCGGGGCGCGGACGCGATCATCCTGGATTTGGAGGACGCGGTCGCGCCGTCGCAGAAGGAACGTGCGCGCACCCTGATCGCCGATGCGATCCCACAGGTGAACCGCAATGGCGCCGATGTGCTGGTGCGCGTCAACCGCCCCTGGCGCCTGCTGGTGCGCGACCTTGAAGCCGCGGTGATTCCCGGCATCGCCGCGCTGATGCTGACCAAGGTCGACAGCCCCGAGCATGTGCAGGCGATCGAAGCGATCGTCGACGAGCTGGAGGCCGAACGCGGGCTGCCGGTGGGGAAGATCAAGTTCATTGCGCTTGTGGAAGATGCCAACGGGTTCTTCCGGATCGAGCACATTGCCAAGTCCAGCCGCCGCCTGGTCGGCCTGAGCCTGGGGTCCGAGGATTTCGCCGCCGACATCGGCGCCGTGGCAGACCCCGAGGTGCTGTTCTATCCCAAGCAGCGCACGCTGTTCGCGGCCAAGGCCGCGGGGATCATGCCGATGGGCTTCGTTGGCTCGATCGCCGATTTCCGCGACCAGGAGGCATTCCGCGCCATCGTACGGCGGTCGCGGCGGATGGGCTTCATGTGCGCAAGCGCGATCCATCCGTTGCAGGTGCAGGTGCTGAACGAGGAGTTCCAGCCGACGGCCGAGGAGGTGGAGCGCGCCGGAAAGATGATCGCCGCCTATGACAAGGCCTATGCCGAGGGCCTGGGCGCAGTTCAGTTCGAAGGCGCGATGATCGACGTCCCGGTGGTGAACCGGGCGCGCAACACGGTGAACCGCGCGAAGGCCCTGGCGGCGCGGGGACGCTGACGCCAGGGCGATGGTCAGACCCGCTCGAACCAGAAATCCAGCGGGTCGCCCTTCCGGTTCTCGGCGAACTTGGTCATCACGCGAGTGCCGATCGCCAGCGCCGCGGCCGCCTGCTTCGGGTCCGACAGGTCCACACCCTTGAAATACCCGCCCAGTGCGGTGTCGGCGCCGTCCAGCAGGACATAGCCGAACGCGTAGGGCGGATCAGGCAGGTTGTTGAACCGCTCATACACCATCGTGAACGCCTCGATCCGGCCGCCAGGTCCGACTTCGACCCATTCGGTGGTGGGCAGCAGCGTCTCGTCCGAGAATGCGCGCGGCGGCACCAGCACGCGGTTGGTCTTCGCGCAACGACGGCCGTATAGACGCGCATTGTCGCGAAGCTGGGCGTAGAAGAAGCTCGCGGTTTCACCCAGCGCATGGTCGTAGGTGATGTTCCAGACTTCGGTCCGGCCGAGAAGTTCCATGGTCACATTCCTTTCCCGGTCACGCCTCGATGACCATCGTTCCGAAAATCTGGTGATCACCGCCATTGCCGCTGGCGATTCCGACGCGGACGCCGGGATGCTGATGCGCGCCGGCGCGTCCCCACACCTGCAATGCGGTTTCCGCCACGCGTGCCATCGCGGTGACGGCGATCGCGTTGGTGCACAGCGTGCCGCCCGAGGGGTTCACCGCGATCCAGCCGCCGATGTCGAACCGTCCTTCGCGCAGCATCGGCACGGACTCGCCGGGCTTGCAAAGCTGCGCGGCATCGATCGCATGGAATTCGGTGTTGCTGAACGGGGCATACAGTTCCGCGACATGCACCTGCCTGGGCGGATCGGTGATGCCGGCCATCTGGTAGCTGCGCTCGAACGACCGGCGCAGCGCATAGGCATCGGCGTGCTCCGCCGTGGGGTTGGTGCCCATGCGGTCGCCCATCCAGTACGTCTCGGCACGGTGCGCGAGGCCGGTGATCCAGACCGCGTCCAGGTTGTTGTCCTTGATGAACTGTTCAGACGCCAGCACCATCGCCGCCCCGCCCGACGATTGCGGACAGCAATCCATCAGCTTGATCGGCCATGATATCAGGCGCGACGCCATCACGTCGTCGATCGTCACGACCTTGCGCAGATGCGCGTTCGGATTCAGCGACGCATGGCGGCGGTTCTTCACCGTGACCCGCGCCATGTCCTCCTCGGTCATGCCGTATCTCTGCATGTAGCGCACGCCGGACATCGCCAGCATGTTGATCGTGCCCAGCGGCAGGGCGCGTTCATAGGCCGGGTCCCAGATCTTGTTCAGCACGGTCTGCGAATCGCCGCACTCGCCCACCTTGTCGGCACCGGCGGTCAGCACGACATCGCACGCGCCTGATGCCACGTGGTAATACGCCGCCGCGACCGAGGAGATTCCGGTCGATCCGCCGGTGTTGATGCGCAGGAACCGCTTGTTGCGCCCGCCCACCGCGTCGACGCCCAGGCGTTCGGCATTGCCGATGCCCACCATCGCGTCCGGCGACAGGGAGTAGACGACGGCGTCGATGGCATCGAAATCCAGCCTGGCATCGGCCATCGCGAGCACAACGGCTTCGCGCACCAGGTCGGGATAGCTTGCATCGTCGCGCCGCGACCGAAAGGCGGATTGCCCGATCCCGATGATTCCGACACGATCCTTGCTCATTGGCGTGGCTCCCGCCCCAGGATGACCGCGGCCTGGTATTGCATGGCGAACCCGCTGCCGGCGACGGCCAGGCCGATCCGCGCGCCGGGGTGCTGATGCGCGCCGGCCTTGCCGCGCACCTGGTTGGCGATCTCGGCGATACGGATCATGCCTGTGCAGAACACGGGGTTGAACGTCCTGACCCCACCCGAGAGATTGACCGGCAGCCGCCCGCCGCTGGCGAAACTGCCGTCGGCGACACGGGCCGCCCATTCCGACCGGCTGGCCAGGCCCAGCGCCTCGTAGGCCAGCAACTCGGCATACGGCGTGGCGTCGGTGATCTCGGCCAGGTCGATCTGCCCCGCGCCCACGCCTGCATCGGCATAGGCCTGGCGTCCCGCCTCGACCAAAGCCGGGGCGGTGGCCAGTGCGCGATCGCCCAGGAAGCTGGCCTCGGTCGCCCAGCCCATGCCGCGCAGCCAGGCCGGGGCTTCGCTTGCGTGTTCCGCCACGAAATCCGGCGTGGCCAGCACCATCGCCACCGCGCCGGTCACCGGTTCGGTGGTCATGTCGGGTGTGATCGGCCAGCGCATCGGCCCGTTCGCCGGCCGCACCGGCGGGTTGGGGAACGCGGCCTGGCCGTGGCGGCGGTTCTTGTCCGCCACCGCCAGCGCGATGTCATGCAGGCCCGGCACCGCATGTTCCAGCGCGGTCGCCTGCAGCGCGTGGGCGGACAGTTCATCCAGCGGCAGGGCGCGGTGATAATACGGGTCGGCGCCCAGGCGCTGCGCCTCGGACAGCGACGATGCCTCGGTCGGGCTCCATGCCATCACCAGCTGCGTGCGATACTGGCCCGAGGCGACGCGCAGCGCGCCCAGAACGAACGCATGTTCGCTGGCGGATGGCGTGGACAGGATGTCGCGGTCGACGCCGCCCACCGCGGACGACGCCATCATCACCGAAATCGAGCGCCCGTCGAACTGGTCGTTGGCGGCGACGATGATGCCGTCGATTTCCTCGATCGTGATGCCGGCATCGGCCAGGGCCATCTGCGCGGTATCATACATGATCTCTTCCAGCGAGCGGGTGCGTCCGGCAATCACCGGCCGGATGGCACAGCCGATCACGGCCGGCTGGATCTTCAGAGGCATGCGTCAGTCTCCGGCAGGTTCCATCGCTGGCCTGTTCATCCACCAGAACCCGCGTGCGAGCAAGATGGTACGGGGCGTGCCTGCATCTACAGCAACGCCATCGGACTGATCGGGCTGCCGGTACCGCCGGTGACGGGCAACGGGCTGGCGGCGAACATGAATTCCGCTCGGCCGGTGTCGGCCAGCGGCTTCAGCACCAGGCCTTCCAGCAGCGGGATGCCGTAGTCGCGGATCAAACGTTGGTGAACGGGAAACACCGTGCCGGTGGGGAAGGGGATCGCCTCGATCGCAAAATTGTCAGCCCCAACCACCGCAACGCCCCGTTCGGCCAGCCACAGCCCGGCTTCCAGGTCCAGCCCCGGTTCCTCGTTGAACGAGACGCCTTGCGCGTGACCGACACTCTCGAACCAGCCGGTGCGGATCAGCACGACATCGCCCCTGCCCGGTTCCGCCCCGCCCTGGCGCGCCGCGCGTTCCAGGTCGGCACGCCCGATCGAGGCGCCACCCGACAGCGGCCCGCCCTTCAACGCGGCGATGTCCAGCAGCACACCGCGCGTGACGATGGGGCCCATCCTGTCGATTCCGCAATGGCTCGCGCCCGATGTGCTGCGCGTGCCCGATCCGGGGAAGCCGTTGAAGAGTTCGTCGTCGTACCAGGCATGGCACAGCGCATCGATATGGGTGCCGATATGCAGCGGCATCACCACCGTGTCCTCGGCGAACTGGAAGCCGCCAGGTCGACGCGCACCTGCGGCATAGTCGCCGCCGTCACGACCCAGGAAATGCTGGATGCCCGACCGGTGCGCCGGGATCGGCGTCTTCGGCGAAAGCGGCTGCGCCAGGCTGACGACCTGGCCGGAGCGGATCAGCCCCGCGGCACGTTTCACGGCCTGGGCGTCGATATGGTTCAACGCCCCGCGCTCGTCCGCGGCCCCCCAGCGGCCCCAATTGTCCTTGCTCATGCGCGTCGCTCCGCCATCAGCGCCGCCGCCATCGGTTTCAAGTCCCGCCGCATCAGCTTGCCGGTCACCGTCACCGGCAGGTTCTGGCGCAGCACCACGAAATCCGGAACCTTGTAGCGGGACGCGATCGCCTTGCAGTGGGCCACGAGTTCCTCGGGCGTGACATCCGAACCGCGCGCGGGAATCACGAAGGCGGCAAGAAGTTCCCCCTGCAACGGATCGGGCACGCCGCAGACGCCCGCCAGAGCAACGCCGGGATGGCGCATCAGCACGTCCTCGACCTCGGCCGGAGAGATGTTGATGCCGCCCTTCTTGATCATCTCGGTGGTGCGCCCGACGAACCGCATCGAGCCGTCTTCCGTCATCTGCCCCATATCGCCGGTGCGGAAGAACCCGTCCGCCGTCAGCGCGGCCTGGTTCTGCGATTCGCTGGCGCCGATATAGCCGCGCATGACATAGCCGCGAACCTCGATCAGGCCAGGCTGGTCCGGCGGCAGTGCGGCACCGGTCTCGGCATCGACGATCCGGATCGTGACGCCCGGCAGCGGCGGACCCTGGCAGGCGGCGCGCTTCTCCAGCGGCCAGTGGTGCCAGGTGACGCAGCAATTGCCATAGGATTCGGTCTGTCCATACACGTTGCAAATCCCGGCCGCGCCCAGCACCGTTGCCGCCGTCATCACATCCTGTGGTGCGCCGATGGTCAGGCCGGTGCGCAGGCTGGCGGTACGTTCCGGCTTGAACGCGGGATGCGAGATCAGGGCCGAGGTGATCGCCGGCAGCGTATACAGCGCGGTGCAGCGATGCCGCTCGATCAGGTCCAATGCCTCGCCGGGTTCGAATCGCGCCATCGGCACCAGGGTCGCCCCATGTGTCAATACGGCCGACATGGCGTTGGCGCTGCCGTAGGACCAGAACAGTGGTGCCGGCAGCAGCACGCGATCCGCCGGGGTGTAGCCCTGGCGTTCGCCGATGTTGAAGCCGTTCTCGATGATGCCGTCATGCGCCAGCGGCACGGATTTCGGCTGGCTGCTGGAACCCGATGTGTAGATCACGATCGCATCGTCCCGCGCCCGCGCGCCATCGCCCGGCGGCAGCGGGGCGGCCAGCGGATCGGCGTCCAGCATCGCGTCATACGCGGTCCACCCGGCATCGCCGCCATGGCCAAGCAGCACGATGTCCCGCAGCGCCGGCGTGTGGGCGGCGATGGCGCGCACATCGGCGGCGAAATCCTGCCCGGCGAAATGGTCCATGGTGACCAGCGCGCGAATGCCGGAATCGGCAAACAGATAGTCCAGCTCGTCCTGTTTCGACCAGGTGCTGAATGCCACCACCACCGCGCCCAGCATGGTGATGCCGAAAAACGTCTCGACCCATTCGATCCGGTTGTTCATCAGCAACCCGACGCGATCGCCTCGCCCGATCCCGCGCGCTTCCATCCAGCCGGCGATACGCCGAGCGCGGGCGAGCAGGTCGGCGTAGGAGACGACGCGGTCGCCATCGATGATCGCGGGATGGTCGCCGTGCAGGGCCGCCTGCTCGAACAGCAGCTCTCCCATCGTGCGGCTGAACGGCGTGATCACGGCACCAGCTTTCCTTCCGTCATCCAGTCCCTGAGGACGTTCTTCGCCAGCTTCCCGGTCGGGCCGTGCGGCAGTTCATCGACGAAGGCGATCGCATCCGGCATCCACCATTTCGGGATCAGATCGGCCAGGTGCGCCCGCATCTCCTCCACCGTCACGGTTTCGGTTGCAACGACCACCAGGAAGGGGCGTTCCTGCCAGCGCGGATGCGGGATGGCGACGACCGCCGCTTCCAGCACCGCGGGGTGGCGCACGGCGGCATCCTCCAGGGCCTGGCTGCTGATCCACTCGCCGCCCGACTTGATGACATCCTTGGCGCGATCGACGATGTGCAGCGTGTTGTCGGGATCGATCACCGCCACGTCGCCGGTGCGCAGCCAGCCATCCACCGTCTGCGAGTCCACCTCCGGGCGGCGGAAATACCCACCGGCGATCCACGCGCCGCGCACCTGCAGATTGCCGGGGGTCTTGCCGTCGCGCGGCAGGATGGCGTCGTCATCATCGACGATGCGGATTTCATTGCCATACAGCGGCTTGCCCGGCGTGCGCATCGCCGCCAGCGCCTCGTCATCCGGCAGATCCCGAGGCGCGAACGAAATCGTCGATCCGCTGGTCGTTTCGGTCATGCCCCAGCCATGCATGGTGCGCACGCCGTAGTCCCGGAAATAGGTTTCCATCAGCGCCGCCGGCGGCGCCGACCCGCCCGAGAACAGCCGGTCCATCCGCCCCATATCCTGTCCGGTCTGGCGAATATGTTCCAGCATCGAAATCCAGATCGTCGGCACGCCAGGCGCGGCGGTGACGCCTTCGTCGACGATCAGCCGGTGCAGGAACGCGGTGTCCATGTTGCGGCCCGGGATCACCAGCTTCGCGCCATACATCGGCGCCAGGAACGGCACGGCCCAGCCGTTGCAATGGAAGAACCCGGGGATCGCAATGATCGCATCGTCGGCGTCCAGCGCCCAGCCATTGCCGCCACCCGTCGACAAGGATCCCAGCACGGTGCCGCGATGGCTGTACAGCGCACCTTTCGGTGCCCCGGTCGTGCCGGATGTGAAACACAGCAGGCACGCGGTCCGTTCGTCGAACTCCGGCCAGGCGAAAGCGGGATCGCCGGCGTCAATCAGATCTTCATACGCAACGACATCCGGCAGCGTCGTCGCCGGCACCGCATCGCGCGGGGCCATCAGCACATAGCGGCGCACGGTTTCCAGCCGAGGCGCCAGTTCCTGTGCCAATGCCAGCGTATCCAGATCGATGAACAGCGTGTCATAGCCTGTGAAGTTGATCGTATAGGCAACCTGCGCCGGCGGCAGGCGCGGGTTCGCCGTGTGCAGCACCGCGCCGACGCCGGTCATGCCGTAGAACAGTTCCAGGTGCCGATGCGAATTCCACGCCAGCGATCCGGCGAAGCGGTCCGGCCCGAAGCCCATCCGTTGCAGCGACGAGGCCAGCCGCCGGGCGCGGATCGCGGTCTGGGCGTAGGTGGTGCGGACCACCTCGCCACGGCCGTGCGAGATCACCGCGATGGCGCCGAAATTCATTGCCGCGTGCTCCAGCACGCCTGGCAGCAGCAAAGGAAACTCCTGATTCAGACCCAGCATGTCTCGACGTCTCTCCCAATGCGTCCCATTCTGCGATCCCACACACCGCTCGGCAATGAGGAGATGGGTAACGTGCCAGGCATGATGGAAGGCAAGGTCGCGGTCGTAACCGGCGCGGGCGGCGGCATCGGGCGAGAAATCGCGATCATGATGGCGGGCCAGGGCGCCAAGGTCATCGTCGCCGATATCGGCGCGTCGCTGACCGGCGACGGCGGATCGACAAGCCCGGCGGAGCAGACCAAGGCGCTGATCGCGCAGAAGGGCGGCGTCGCGGAGATCTGCACCGAATCGGTGGCGGCCTGGGGTTCGGCGCGCAAGATCGTGCAGGCTGCGATGGATCATTTCGGCCGTATCGATGCCGTGGTGAACAATGCCGGCATCCTGCGTGACGGCATCTTCCACCGCATGACCGAGGATGACTGGCTGTCGGTGATCTCGGTCCACCTGAACGGCAGTTTCTTCGTCAGCCGAGCGGCGGCGGAGCATTATCGGACGCAGGAGAGCGGATCGTTCGTGCATATCACGTCGACCTCGGGCCTGATCGGCAATGTCGGGCAGGCGAACTATGCCGCGGCGAAGCTGGGCATCACCGCGCTGTCGAAGTCGATCGCGCTGGACATGGCGCGATACAACGTGCGGTCGAACTGCCTGTCGCCGTGGGCATGGAGCCGCATGACAAGCTCGATCCCCACCAACACGCCGGAGCAGAAGGCGGCGGTGGAGAAGGTGCAGAGGATGACGCCGGACAAGAACGCGCCTCTGGCCGTGTTCCTGTCGTCGGACGCGGCGAAGAACGTGTCGGGGCAGGTGTTCGGCACGCGGATGAACGAGATCTATCTGTTCAGTTCCCCGCGTCCGGTGCGGATCGTGCATCGGGCCGATGGCTGGACGCCCGAGCGGATCGCCGAGATGGCGGAACCCGCGCTGCGCCAGGCGTTCATGCCGCTGGACACGTCGGAGCAGTGCTTCGATTGGGATCCGGTGTAGGGGGGTTTGGGGTGCGGACGGGGTCTCTCTCGTCGGGGTGGAGCCGTTTTTCGTTGGGGCCGGATCGCTGATCTTCGTCATAGCCGGGTTTGACCCGGCCACCCAAGCAAACCCCGGCGGCTGCCCTCGGCCGCCCTCATGATGTCCAACGCCGGAGTCGGCACCGGTGGGCGCGTCAAGCGCGCCCATGACGGAAAGAGGACGGCGGGTCGCCCTCGATTACCGCGCCCCCGCACCATCTTCGCCGGGCGTATCCGATTCGATGCCCCCACGGTCACAGACCGTCGAGCCCCGCCTCCGCCAACAGTGCCCGAAACTCGGCGATGATCGCGTCCTGCGACCGGCCGAGCGCTTCCAGGATGTGGGCGTGGTTGCCGAGGGCGGCGTCGCGATGCGGATGCGGGTGGCCGGTGGCACGCTGGAATTTCAGGAAGATCAGGACCATCCGCCGCGACAGCGGTTCCGCCTCCGGCAACCGGTTCGTCGCCCGCAGCAACGCCGCGAGGTTGTTGAGGTCCCTCGCGACATCGGGATGGTCCGGCCCGTAGCTCGCCTCGTCGATCGACAGCGCCCGGCGATACAGCGGTTCCGCCTCCGACAGCCGGTTCGTCGCCCGCAGCAACCCCGCGAGGTTGTTGAGGCCGGTCGCGACTCTGGGATGGTCCGGCCCGTAGCTCGCCTCGGCGATCGACAGCGCCCGGCGATACAGCGGTTCCGCCTCCGACAGCCGGTTCGTCGACCGCAGCAACAACGCGAGGTTGTTGAGGTCCCTCGCGACGCCGGGATGGTCCGGCCCCAGCCGCCGCTCATCGAGCGCCAGCGCACGACGCATGAGCGGCTCCGCCCGGCCATGCTGCGCCCTCGTGTAGAACAGCACGCCGAGCTCACCCATCAACCGCGCGGTAGGGTCGTCGATCCCCGCCGCCTCGGCCCGTTCCGTCACCGCCGCCGCATGCTCGGCCAGCGGCACCAGCCGCACCCAGGTTCGGACATCCTGCGGATGCCCCACGAACGCCGCGCTCACCCACCCCAACGCCTGCGCCAGCCGCGTCCGCGCCACTTCCTCCGACAGCCGGCGACGCACCACCTCCCGCACCAGCCGATGCGTCGTGAACGTCCCCGCCGCCGGGTCGCGGGTCAACAGGGAGTAGCCGGCGAGGTCGGCCTCGGCCTCCCGCAGATCCTCGGCTTCGCCCCCCGGCACCGCCACCTCCAGCAGGGCACGCGGCACCGGTTCATCCGCCAGGAACGCCAGGCGTTCCAGCAGCGCCCGCCCATCCGGCGTGGCGCGATCCAGCGACAGGGTCAGCGTGGCCAGGGTGGACCGTTCATAGTCGGCCACCGCCTTGCCCTGGAAACCGACCACACGATCAAACGCCGTGGCCAGTTCCCTGCGATAGGCGGCCAGCGACAGGGCATGCCGCTCGACAAAGGCGGCGGTGTGGGCCAGCGCCAGCGCCAGCCCGCCCAGGTCTCGCGCGATCCCCAACGCCTGTTCCGGATCGTCCGCCGCCGCCGCGCGGCCCGGGGTCGCGTCCCGCAGGAAGGCGGCGGCGACATCGTTCGGCAACACGTCCAGTCTCAGGCCCCGGAACCCGGCCGGCACCGCGGTCAGGCGAGAGGTCAGCAGCACATGGCCGCCCGGCAGCACCCCGCGCAGGGTGTGCGCCGCCGCCATGGCGTCCTCGGTATCGACATGGTCCAGGATCAGCAGCCAGCCGGGACGGGCGCGCAGCCAGGCCAGCACTGCCTGGTAGCGGTCCTGGACGGGCCTGGCATCCATCGCGGGAATGCCAATGGGGGTGACAAGGTTGCCCAGGTTCGCGGTCAGCGCATCCGCCGTCCCGGCCGGGATCAGGAACATCCCGTCCGGGTAGTCGGCCTGGTGCGCCCAGGCATATTCGGTGGCGGCGCGGGTCTTTCCCACGCCGCCCATGCCGGAAATCGCCACCGTGATCGCCGCCCCGCTGCCCTGGGTCAGGTGGCGCCGCAGGTCCGTCAGGAAGACGCCGCGCCCGACGAAGCGGTCCTGGATCGACGGAGCCAGGCCGTGGGTCGGCGGCGCGGACGGGTTCTGGATGCGGTGCAGTTGCGTCAGCACCTTGCGGGACAGGTCGCTCTGGCTGTCGAATTCCAGGCGGGGGATGCCCTCGGCCTCCAGCCAGGTCCTGAAGCGGGCTTGCAGCGCGGGATCGTCCTCGGGCGACAATGGCCCCAAGGTGGCGGCCAGCGTGGCCGAGGGGTAGTAGAACAGGCAGAGCAGGCCGTGATGACGGGCCAGCAGCACCTCGAACTGCGTGTGCGACGCGCGGTCGGCGCCGGGCGGGATCAGGTCGGCATAGGGCGTGGCCTCGATGGCCGAGGGGAAGGCACCGCCGCTGCCGGCGCCCACCAGGCAGATGGCCGCCTGGCAGGATTGGATGGCCTGGGCCAGCACGTCCAGCAGCGTGGTGGCGTCGTATCGCAGTTCTTCCTGCAGGATGACCGTGTAGCCGGCGATGCGCAGGTCCCGCGCCAGGGCGACCCGCACGGCGCGGAGTTCGCTGGAAACGGCGGAGATGAAGATCGAGGAGATGGTCATCGGCCACGGCGCAGTGAGTTGGATCGTTACTGTGGCACGGCAACGCAACGAGGGGAAATGGAATAGCAGGCCTGGTGTCCACCGCCGTTGCCTCCCGCCGGGCGGCTGGCGTAACGTGAACAGGTATGGAACGACATCACGCACCCGGCCTGCCCGACCTTGGCCCACCACGCTTTCCTGCGCCGAGCGCGCGCGGCACCGGATGCGAAATTTGTACGGTCCTACCCCATGTCCGGTGAGAAATCCGGCGCGCAACGGGACCACCGACCATGACTCGTGACTGGCGCACCCAAGGCCTCAGCCGGGAGGTTCCGATCGATCCGGACCATGCCGCGCTGCTGCTCATCGACGTGCAGAACTACAACGCCCGCCCCGACGGCGGGACCTACAAGACCATGTCCGAAACCGAGAGGGATGCCCGGTACGGGTATTTCCTGCGCACGATGGCCGACACGGCGGTGCCCAACATGCAGCGCCTGCAGGCCGCCTGCCGGGCGTCCGGGATCGAGGTCCTGTATACTGTCATCGAATCCCTGACCGCCGACGGGCGGGACATGAGCCTGGACTACAAGATCAGCGACCTGTTCGTGCCGCGCGGGTCGTGGGACGGGCAGGTGCTGCCCGCCATCGCACCGGCGGCGGACGAGATCGTCATCCCCAAGACATCGTCCAGCGTCTTCATGTCCACCAACATCGACTACGTGCTGCGCAACCTCGGCGTGCGATCGCTGATCCTGGCCGGGGTCCTGACCGACCAATGCGTCGATTCGGCGGTGCGCGATGCCTGCGATCTGGGGTATCTGGTTACCGTTCCGACCGATGCCTGCGCCACTCTGTCATCCGAAAGACATGAGTGGTCGTTACGGAACAACCGGGGTTATTGTCGGCAGGTCACGACCGCTGCCCTGGTGGCGGAAATCGACACAGTCAGGAGACGTTCGCCATAACCGGGAAACCCGATATCCCGCCGATCGACGAAGCGCATCTGGAGGCGACGCTGCACCAGATCGCCGGACGGAGGGGCTATGTCTCGAACCTGATGCAGACGCTGGCCCTGGCGGCCGAAGGGCTGCGCCCGTTCGCGGAACTGGGAGATTACTGCCGCTTCGGCACGCTGCTGACGGAAATGCAGCGGGAACTGGTGATCATCATCGCCCTGCGCGACGTGCATTACGGGCTGAACCACCACGTTCCGCTGGCCCTGGCCACCGGCGTCACCGAGGAACAGCTTCTGCTGATCCGCGAAGGCCGCACGCCGCGCAGCCTGGAGCCCGCGGAATATGCCCTGTGCGACTATGCGTTCGAGGTTACGGCCTGCCGCCGCGTGCCGCCCCGGGTGGCCGAGGCGATCCACGAGCATTTCAACGCGCGCCAGATCGTCGATATCGCCCTGCTGACCGCCTACTACATGTCGGTCGCCGCGCTCGCCATCGGGCTGGAAGTGCCGCTGGAAACGCCTGATATCCTGCAGGTGGAGCAGGATTGGCAACGCAGGCGGCTGAACCCGCCCGAGGAACCTACCCCCGTCTGACCAGCAGCGCCGGCCCGGCCGAGGCGATGGCATGTAGCCCGAAGCCCAGGAAGATCACGCCCGACGCTCGCGTCACCCATAACGCATGGCGCCCGTAGAAGCGCCGCACCAGCCCGGCGCCGATGATCGTCACCAGGATGATGTCGGCCAGGATGAACCCGACGCACGCGGCGACCAGCAGCGGGACGAAGCTGGTCCAGTCCAGGACCGAGGCATGGCCCGCCAGCAAGGCCGTGAACATGGCGATCGCCACCGGATAGGCCTTGGGGTTCGACAGCCCGAACGCCAGGCCCCGCACCAGTGGCCGGCGCGGCTGGTTGGTCAGCGACCCGTCGGCGCCGCGGCGGACCGTCACCGCCTTCACGCCCAGCCAGGCCAGATAAAGGCCGCAGACCAGGCCGAGAATGTCGAAGAACAAGGTGCCGATGGTGCGGGCGCCGATGATCGCGACCAGCGACATCGACGCCCAGACCACATCCCCCACGAAATGCCCCGCCAGAAACAGCGCACCCGCTCGGCGGCCGCGGCTGGCCCCGATTCCCAGCAATGCCAGGAAGGCCGGCCCCGGCGCCAGGGTGTAGGCGGCACCGGAACAGGCCGAGGCGAGCAGCAGCCCGAAGGTCAACCGCCGAAACCCTGGTCCCAGGGCTCGGGCAGCATCAGGTAGTTCTCGCCCTGCTTCACCAAGTGGGCGAAGCCGGGGAAGTGGACATGCATGCCGGCGATCAGCTGCCGGTCGGTCGCCACCATGTCGAACACGCGCTTGCGGGTCGCGGCGGCGGCGTGCGGATCGGTGTCGAACGCCATGGTCACCTCGGGGCGCGGCACCTGCACTTCCGGCACGTGGATGATGTCGCCCCAGATCAGCAGCGACTTGCCGCCGGATTCGATCATGTAGCCGCTATGGCCCGGCGTATGGCCGTGCATCGGGATCGAGCGCACGCCCGGAAACACCTCGGTCTCCTTGTCGAACGTCCGCATCTGGTTGTGATACGGCGCGATCTGTTCCCGCGTGGCACCGAAATACAGCTTCTTCTCACGCTCCCCGGCGCGGCTCATTTCCCCATCGTCCAGCCAGTGCCGCGGCTCGTTGGCGTGGGAGACCAGCTCGGCGTTGGGGAAGAACTTCTCGCCGGTCCTGGGGTTCGCCAGGCCCGCCGAGTGGTCGGGATGCATGTGCGTCAGCATCACGGTGTCGATGTCGGCCGGGTTCACGCCCGCGGCCTTCAGGTTCTGCTGCAGCTTGCCCGCGGTCGGCAGCAGATAGTCGCCCGAGCCCGTCTCCACCAGGGCCAGGCGGCCCTTGTTGTAGATCAGGTAGCAGTTCACCGAGGTGCGACGCCCGGGGCGGAAACTGGCTTCCAGCAGGCCGGTCGCGTCGGCAGGGGTGATGTTCTGCATCACCTCGACCGTGCCATCCAGGTAGCCGTCCGACAGGGCGGTCACGACGATGTCGCCGATGCGGCGGTGATAGACGCCCGGAATCTGGGCGGTGGGTGCGGGGATCATGGACTCTCCTGCGTTCAAGCCGGGTGGCCCCTCTCCTGGCCGGAGAGGGAGCCCATCGGCGCCTGATTACTGCGCGATGTAGCCGCCGTCGATCACCAGTTCGGTGCCGGTGATGAACGATGCGTCGTCCGACGCCAGGAACAGCACGCCATGCGCGACCTCGATCGGTTCGCCCAGGCGGCGCAGCGGGGTCATCGGGATCTTCGCCGCGCGGCCGCCGGCGTTGGTGCCGTTCAGCATCGCCGGCATGTAGCCCGGATGCACGGTGTTCACCCGCACGCCCTGCGGCCCCCAGCGGACGGCGGCAGACTTGCTCATGATCCGCACCGCGCCCTTGGACGCGGAGTAGCCCATGCTGCCCTCGGCCCCGCCGATGAAGCCCATGATCGAGGAGATGTTCACGATCGAGCCCTTGCCCGCCTTCGCCATCTGCTGCGCCGCCAGCGTGGTGCCGATGAACACGCCGGTCTGGTTGATGGCGATCAGCCTGTTCCAGCCCTCCAGCGAATCCTGGTCGCCGACGGCGCTGCCGCTGATGCCGGCGTTGTTCACCAGGATATCGAGCTTGCCATAGGTCTGCAGCGTCCTGGCGATCAGGTTCTTCCAGTCCGCCTCGGACGTCACATCCGTCTTGACGAAGATCGCCCGCCCCTGACCGGCATTGATGTCGGCGGCGACGGCTTCCCCCATGTCGGACAGGACGTCGGCGATGACGACGGCCGCTCCCTCGTTGGCGAACAGGCGGGCCTCGGCCTCACCCATGCCGTGCGCGCCACCGGTGATGATGGCAACCTTGTCCTTCAGCCGCATTGTTTCGCTCCCTTGCTGCGGGGCCGATCATCCGGCACCGGCGAGACAGGGGCAAGGTCACGAGGGGGCTGCCGCTTGCCGCCCCGGCGGTCCGCTACCCGATGACGGCCCTGCGCAGAACCCCCGACACCGCATCGATCACCGCCACCACGGCCAGGATCAGCAGGATGATGAACGCGACCGACGGGAACTCCAGCGTGCGGATCTGTTCGGCCAGGTGCAGCCCGATGCCGCCGGCGCCCACGATGCCGATGATGGTGGACGACCTGGTGTTCGACTCGAAGAAATAGAGGCATTGGCTGGCCATCACCGGCAGTACCTGCGGCAGCACGCCGAACCGGATCGACGCCACCCGGCTGCCCCCGGTCGACTGCACACCCTCGACCGGTCGGCGGTCGGCGGTCTCGATCGTTTCCGAGAACAGCTTCGACAGGTTGCCGATGTCGCTGGTCATCACCGCCAGCATGCCGGCGAAGGGGCCGAGGCCGACGACATTCACCCAGATCAGCGCCCAGATCAGCTGATCGACGCTGCGGATGGCATCCGACGACCGCCGCGCCAGGACCTGCACCAGCCGGTTCAGCGTGGTGTTGCGCGCCGCCAGCAGGGCCAGCGGAAAGGCCAGGATCGCGCCGCACAGCGTGCCCAGGAAGGCGATGGCCACGGTCTCGGCCAGCGCATGAAGATAGGTCCGTGCCTGCGCCTGGCTGGCGGGCACGGGCGGCAGCATCAGCCCGACCATGCGGCCGAGGTCCCCGATCCCGCCGATCAGCCGGCCCAGGGAAACATCCAGCCGCATCCAGGCCAGAACCAGCAGCCCGCCCAGGATGGTGGCAACCAGCAGCACCGCCAGCCGCCGGCCCCAGCCGGGATGGAAGACCTGGAAATGCCGAGCGCGGAGACCGGAGAGATCGGCGAGGGCGTGGGCGCGGAGGCGGTTGGTCATCCCTGGCTTTCCCGGCCCAGCAAGGCGTGGCGCAGATACTGCGTGCCCGCGTCCATCACGAAGATCGAGGCCATGATCAGCAGCAGGATGGCCGAGACATCGGCATAGTAGAACTTGCGGATCGCCTCGATCAGGTCCTGCCCGATCCCGCCGGCGCCGACAAAGCCCATCACAGAGGCGCCGCGGACATTCACCTCGAACCGCAGCAGCGTATAGCTGGCGAAGTTCGACAGAACCTGCGGCAGGACGGCGAAGCGGATCGATTCCATCCAGGTGGCGCCGGACGCGATGGCGCCCTCGACCGGCTTGGGATCGATGTTCTCCACCACCTCGGTGAACAGCTTGCCATTGGCGCCCAGCGTGTGGATGGCGATGGCCAGCACGCCCGGCATCGGACCCAGGCCGAAGGCGACGACGAAGATCAGGGCAAAGACGATCTCGGGCACCGTGCGGCAGGCTTCCAGGAAGCGCTTCAGCACGACGCGCAGCATCGGGTTGGGTGCCAGGGTGTGGGCGGTGGGGAAGCACAGCACGAACGCACCCAGGGACCCGAGCAGCGTCGCGACATAGGCGATCAGGATCGTGTCCAGCAGCAGGGACAGCCAATCGCCCAGGCCCCAGTACCAGGCGCCGACATCGGTCCAGACCGGCCGCGCCCGCAGCGGCCCGCTGTCGAACACCGCCAGCCGCTGAAAATAGCTGATGAAATCCCCGATATTGGCCAGCAGCGTCGCTGGCCTCACCTCGGCGATCCAGCCGCTCAGCAGGACCGCCGCGACCAGGACAGCGCCGCCCACCGCCGTTTGCCGGCGCCTGGCGGCGATGGCGTCGTCATAGCCGCGGCGCAGCGGCGCCAGCTGCGCCTCGGGCAGCTGAATGGATGTGAACCCCATCGGCCGGCGCGATCAGCTCCGTTGCTTGCGCAGCTGATCGACGAACTCCTGCAGGTCCACGATGGTCTTGTAGTCGGCGTGCGTCACCGCGTGGAACCCCAGGTCCTTGCCGTCCGACAGCCGGTCGAACGCGGTCTTGTCGGCCTTCGGGGCGTCCATGAACGCCGCCGCGATGGCCGCCTTCATCTCGGGCGGCAGCGACGCCAGATAGGCGGTGGGCGACCCGGCGATCAGGTCGGACCGGAAGATGATCCGATAGTCCTCGGCCTTCGCCATGGTCTTGTTGACCATGCGGGTCAGGTTGGAATCGGTCTCGGAGTTCCACCAGTTGAACGCCACATCGACCGTGCCCTGCTTCAGAGCCAGGATCGCGTTCTCGTGCGAGCCGGTGTAGACGATCTTGCCGAAGAACTTCGTCGGGTCGATGCCCTGCTTGTTCATGGCGAAGCGCGGCACGTTGTTGCCGGACGTGGAATTCGGGTCGACCAGGCCGAGGTTGCGGCCCTTCAGGTCCGCCAGCGACTGTGCCGGATCGTCGGCGCGGACATAGGCCACCGAGAAATACCCGATCGACCCATCGGCGTTGATCGTGGTGTTGAACGGTTCCACCCCGCCATTGGTGACCGTGTAGGCGCGGACATAGGAGGCCGGGCCATAGGAGGCGATGTGGATGTTGCCGGCGCGCTGGCCTTCGATCACCGCGGCATAGTCGGTGGCGATCCGCAGCGTGACCTTCACGCCCAGCGCGCGGGACAGATAGGCGATGAACGGCGCATAGCGGTCGGCGACGCCCGAGGCGTTTTCCGACGGAACCGTGGCGAACACGATTTCGGGATACGTCGCCCGCCAGTCGCCCTGCGCCCGGGTGGGGCGCACCAGCAGCGTGGCGCCGGCAAGCGAAAGCAGCGTTGAACGGCGAGTCAGCATATCGGTTCTCCTGAAACGAATCGATGTCATGCGGCGACGGGCAGCGCGTCCTGGTCGGCGGGCGCGGCCTCGGTATCCATCACGTCGCCGGCTTCCAGCCCGTACAGCGTACGGGCCACGTCGTCGGTGAGCGCATCCGGGGCGCCGTCGAACACGACGCGTCCGGCGGCCATGCCGACCAGGCGGTCGCAATAGGCGCGTGCCAGGTCCAGCGAGTGCAGGTTGCACAGGATGGTGATGCCGAAATGGCGGTTCAGCCGCTGCAGCGCGTCCATCACCACCTTGGTATTGCGGGGATCCAGCGACGCGATCGGCTCATCCGCCAGGATGATGTCCGGTTCCTGCACCAGGGCGCGGGCGATGGCGACCCGCTGCTGCTGCCCGCCGGACAGACGGTCGGCGCGCTGCGCGGCCAGGCTGGCGATGTCGAACCGTTCCAGCGCCGACAGGGCGATGGCCTTGTCCGTGTCGGACCACCAGCGCAGCAGCGACCGGTGCCGCGGCACCTGGTTCAGCCGCCCCATCAGCACGTTGGTCAGCACATCCAGCCGCCCGACCAGGTTGAATTGCTGGAAGATCATTGCGCATCGCGCGCGCCAGTCGCACAGGGCGGCACCGCGCAGGCCGGATACATCCAGGCCGTCCCACGCAATGCGGCCGGCGCTGGGTTCCTGCAGCCGGTTGATCATCCGCAGCAGCGTGGACTTCCCCGCGCCCGACCGCCCGATCACCCCGACGAACGCGCCGCGATCGATCGAGAGCGACACGTCATCGACCGCGGTCTTGCTGCCGAAGCGACGTGACACCCCATCGATCGCAAGCATCTATCCGTGTCCCCATGGCGGTTGCCTCGGCGGCAGGAATAGGGGGCGGGTCGATGGCGGTGTGTGACAATTGGGGGAAATCGGGCCGCACCCGATCGGGGCGGACAATTTTTTACTTCTATCGCCAAATTAAATATGCGACACGGTGGTAACGTTCAATCAATGAGGGCCCACCGTGCGTCGAAACGTCCTTGCCGCAACCACCTTCCTGGTCAGCCTTGCCGGCCCTGCCCTCGCGGCCCCTGTCAACCTCTCGTTCCAGGCGCTGGTCAGCTTCGGCATGTCCGCCAGCGCCGGCCCGTTCCAAATGGGCGACACGATCACGGTTTCGTTCGGCTATGACACGACCCAGGCGCCGACCGGCACCTTCGGCAACTTTGCGAGCTACAGCCTGGGCAGCGTGGTGGTGACGGATGGCGGGGTCATCACACCCTTCGCCACCGGCGGCGAAATCCTCATCGGCCATGACCCCGGCAACCGGGATCAGATTGTCATCAGCATCAGCACCGGCGGCCGGGGCACGCTCCGCTTCGATATGACCGCGTACGAGACGACCGGCGCCCTGTTCTCCAGCAACGATCTGCCG
>CAYZKM010000026.1:0-20568 GCA_964478525.1 uncultured Bifidobacterium sp. | reverse complement strand
CGAATTCCTATTCTACCCCACCGTGTTTGTCAAATACATAATCACCATAAAAAAGCATGGTCCGTGCCGCGCGAGATCGCGTTGCGTCGTCTCGCCCGCGCCGAGGGACTGGGCATGACCTACCGCGCCTATACCCTGGAAATCTTGGAACGCGGCCGACACCTTTGATCTGTGCATAAATCAAGACTTATGCAACCGGAGGAGAAGCTAAGCAGGTCTCTTTGCCAGTGCGAGGCCGATGCCAAGCGCCATCATTGCGCCCCCTGACGCTTGACGTATGCGGCCGATCAATTTCGGCCGGGCGGTTGCGCCTTCACGAATGCCACTTGCGGCGAAAGCGACCACCACATCAGCGAGTGTATTGAGCAAAACCGACACGGAACCGAGGACCACGAACTGCAAGGCGACGGACCCGGTATCGGGGTTTAGGAATTGTGGAACGAAGGCGAGAAAGAAAGCAGCAGTTTTCGGGTTCAGCGCCTCGACAAGCACTCCTTCCCGAAATGCTTTGCGGGCTCCGACCGGCGGGTCAGTCAATCCGCCGTTCAGCTCTGCCGACGCATCCCGGCTGGCAGATCGGAAGGTGCGAAAGCCGATCCAGACCAGATAAGCAGCACCGATCAATTTCAACGCGGTAAAAAGCTCCGCGCTCGTGAGAACAATGGCAGAAACGCCGAGGCTGCCAGCGATGACATGAGCAAAGCCACCAAGGCCGGTGCCAAAGCTGGACGCTAACCCTTCCGCACGTCCCCCGGCGAGGGTCCGCGCGGTAACGTAGAAGATGCCGGGGCCGGGCGTTATCGCAAGCACGAAGGCGGCCGCGATGTAAAAGGAAAGTTGGGTTAGATCGAGCACGGCATCGGAACTCCAAGGGCACACTCCACCAGCGAGGCATCCTATAAATTGGCTCGCGAAGAAAGGCCGTAAGGCCCTTTTCCAGTCATACCAATTCGAGGCAACAGGCCTTGCCGGGCGGTGCGTGTTGGATCAATCAAGACTTTCGTGCAACAAGCGAAGCCTTGATATCAAAGAGCTTTCCCGCTTCATAAATCTGGTGCGCAAAGCCCGATGCACCGTGGCAGCCTCGACATATGTCCCAACGAGCCGCAATCAGCCCGAAGGGGCCAACCACCACGCGGCCGCCGGTGGCCCCGGCAACCGCCGCTCAGACCCCAACCGCCACCGCCGCCTGTGGCTGGAACACCAGACCCACACTCTCCCCCACCGGCACCACATGCTCGGCCGGTCCGACGACGCGTACGATCCGATCCCCGACCTGCACGTCATACCGCGCCGACCCGCCCAGGAAGCTCGCGGCCGTGACGGTGCCACGCAGCAGGTTCGTGCCCATCGCGGCGGGATCGCCCGCCGGCAGCAGCACGATGCTTTCCGGGCGCAGCGAAATGGTCGCCGCCGCGCCCGCCGCCGCGCCCGCGGGAAACAGGCAGGCGATCGCCGATCCGTCCGGCAGGCGCAACGGCCCGATCCCCTCAGCGGCCACCGCATCCTGCGCCACGCCGGCCAGCAGGTTGGCGGCACCGATGAAGCTGGCCACGAACTCGCTGGCCGGGCGGAAGTAGATTGCCCGCGGCTCGTCCAATTGCACGACCCGGCCGCGATCCATCACCGCGATCTGGTCCGACATGGCCAGGGCCTCGCTCTGGTCATGGGTCACATAGATCGTCGTCACGCCGATCTGCTGTTGCAGCCGGCGCAGCTCGGCCCGCATCTCCTCGCGCAGCGCGGCGTCCAGGTTCGACAGCGGTTCGTCCAGCAGCAGCAGTTGCGGGCGGGAAACGATGGCGCGCGCCAGGGCGGCGCGCTGCTGCTGCCCGCCCGACAGGCGCGTGGCCGGGCGTTCGCCGTATCCGGCCAGGCCGACGGTGGCCAGCGCGTCGTCGACCATGCGGCTTATGTCCTCGCGCCCGTATCGACGGTCCTTGGCCACCCGCAGCGGGAAGGCGATGTTCTCGAACACCGTCATGTGGGGCCAGATCGCATAGGACTGGAACACCATGCCGATGCCGCGATGGTTCAGCGGCACGGCAATGCCCGAGGCCGAATCGAACAGCACCCGCTCGCCCACCGCGATATGCCCGGCATCGGGGCGTTCCAGCCCGGCGATGCAGCGCAGCGTGGTGGTCTTGCCGCAGCCCGACGGGCCCAGCAGGGTGAAGAACGTGCCGGATGGCAGGTCGAACGAGACGTCACGAACCCCGCCCGCCTGGGTGTCATAGCGGTTGGCATAGATCTTCGTCAGCGCGGATACGGTCAGCATCGCTCAGTTCCCAAAGACGTCGGCGGCACCTCGCCGCATCTGCGCGAAGAACACGCAGGCGATCACGGTCATCAGCACGGTCCAGATCAGGCCGAAGGCGGCCAGCTCACCGCCCTGCCCGTTCACCCATTGGTCGAAGATCGCCACCGCGATCACCTTCGATGTCGGGCTTGCCAGCAACACGGCGATGGCCAGCTCCTTGTTGGCGATCAGGAAGATGAACAGCCATCCGGCCACCAGGGCCGGGGTCAGCAGCGGGGCGACGATACGGCGCAGCGTCGTCATCGCCCCCGCGCCCGAGGTGCCGGCCGCTTCCTCCAGCTCCTTGTGCAGTTGCAGGACGCCTGAATAGACATAGCGCATGCCATACGGCATGTAGCGGATCACATAGGCGATGGCGATGATCCACAGCGACCCGTAGATCGGCAGCGGCACGCGTAGATACACCTCCATCACCGCCACGCCCAGGCAGATGCCGGGGAACACCAGCGACAGGGTGGCCAGCTGGTCCAGGATGCGCCCGCCGGGGCCGCGCCGAGCGGCGATCCAGCCGGCCAGCGCGGTGATCAGCATGATGGCGGTGGCCGCGCCGGCGGCGACGGTCATGCTGTTGATCGCCAGCTCCACATAGCCGGGGGCGGTGAACACGGTGCGGAAGTTCTGCAGGCTCATTTTCCCGAAGCCGGCCAGGCTGACACCCTGCAGGAACGGCAGCAGCGCCATCCACAGCAGGGTCAGCAGCGGCAGGACCAGGACGATCATGAAGTTCACGATGATGATCGCCCCCGCGACCCAGCGGCCGCGACCCAGGTCGAACGGGCGCGGGCGATAGCCCTTGCCGGTGACCGAGTGGTACTTCTCGGCGTTCTTCGAAAGCCGCCCATAGAAGAACAGCAGCACGGCGACGATCAGGACCATCACGACCGAGAAGGCGGCGGCATAGCCCAGATCGGGCGGGACGGCCATCGTCGCCTCGAACACGTCGGTCGTCAGCACGTAGATCCTGGCGGGCATGCCGACCAGGGCCGGCACCTCGAACCCGCCGATGGCGCGGATGAACACGAACAGCGCCAGGGCCAGGATCGCCGGCATCGCCAGCGGCAGGGAGATGCGGCGCAGCGTGTCCAGCACCGACGCCCCGCTCATGCGCGCCGCCTCCTCCATGTCGGCGTTCGCCGCGCGGAAGGTCGCGCCCAGCAGCAGGAACACCAGCGGAGACCAGAGGAATCCCTCGATCAGGATCATCCCGGCCATCGAGTTGACGTTGATCAGGTTGCCGCCCGATCCGGTGACGATCCGATACAGATCGTTGACCGGGCCGATCTTGCCCAGCAGGAACAGCCAGGCGATGACGTGCAGGATATAGGGCGTGCCCATCGAGATGATGGTCGCCAGATAGGCCAGCACCTTCAGCGGCGCGTTGGTCCGTTCCACCAGCCAGGCCAGCACCCCACCCAGCAGAAGCGACAGCACCGTGCTGCCGGCGGCGAATTCCAGGCTGTTCCACAGGCTGGCCAGCGCGTTCTTGTCGGTGCCCAGCTTGGTGAAATGCCCCAGTGTGAAGCCGGTGACCTCGCCGATCGCGTTCTGCGTGGTGACGCTGTCCAGGACCAGCATCCACAGCGGCGGCACCATCAGCACGGCCAGGATCACGCCGACGACCATGGCGATCACCCGCCTCGGGTCCTGCTGGATCCATCGAACCCACGGCGCGGCCCGTCCTTGCACGACCCGAGCCGCCGCCGTGGAGGCTGCGCTCATTTGAAGATCTCGTTGTAGATCGCCGTCCAGGTCGCCAGCTTCTCCTTCTGCTCCTCGGGCGAGACCGCGGTGACGGCGAAGTTCCCGTGCTCGGGCTGCAGGGTCGGGTCCTTGATCGGGATGTTCGGATCGGCCGGCATGTAGTCGTTGGCGGCCATGATCTTCTGACCTTCCTCGGACAGCAGGAACTCGATCAGCAGGCGCGCGGCATTCGGGTGGGGGGCGCTTTTCAGTACGCTGAACGTGTTCACCGACATGATCATGGGCGGCATCTTCAGCCACTGGATCGGCGCGCCCTTCGCCGCGCTGATCGTCGAGTGATAGCTCAGCGTCATCAAGGCGATCGGGTATTCGCCGGAAATCGCCTTGTCCAGCACCACGCGCTGCGCGGCAGGAATGACGACGGGGCCTTGCTTGGCGAACTCGCGCAGCCAGGCCATGCCCTTTTCCTGGCCCTTGATGGTCAGGATGTTGTGAATGAAACCAGGCGGGCCGCCGACCGTCAGGTCATAGGTCCACGCCATCCTGCCTTTCCATTTCGGGTTCAGCAGGTCGTCGAACGTCTGCGGCGCCTCGGCTGCCGGGACCAGGTTCGTGTTGTACGCCGCCGTGTAATAGTACACATTTGCCGACGACCACAGGCCCTTCGGGTCCTTGCGGTCGGCGGGATAGCGTTGCGACTCCACGGGCCGGAACTCGGCGATCAGGCCGGTATCCACCAGCGCATTGAACGCGGTCGACCCGTCCACCATATCGGCCAGGGGCCGGCGGGCGCGCGCCTCGTTCATGATCTTCAGGGCGTTGTCGCTGCCCGCGGCGCGTGAGTACTGCACCTTGACGCCGGGATACTTGGCCTCGAACGCCTCGGCGATGGGGCGGATGATCTGGTTGATGATCATCCCGCTGTACCAGACGACGGTGCCTTCCTTCTTCGCCGCCTCGACCAGGGCGGGATCGATCGCGGCGGCGCGTGCCACACCCGTCAGGGCAAGCATGGTCACACACAGGCGCAGCAGCGTTTTCATCGTTCCCTCCCTGGGAATTCGTTGTCCCGCATTGTGGCCCGAAGCGGCGGGGCCCCTCAAGAGCGATGGGCCTGTGTGCAGCGCACAATTCTTATTGCGTCGGCCGCACCATTCGGCCAGCCTTCTGGTATCGGGCAACCATAGGTCCGGGCTGGTCAACAGGGGAGACCATCGGGGATGTATCGTCACATCGCGCATATGCTCCGCGCGGCGGCGTTGGCCGCCGTGCTTCTGCCAGGCGTTGGCAGCGGCGCCGCACAGGCCCAGGGCACGAGCTGGCCAGGCCCGACCGTCGAAACCATCAAGAAGCGTGGCGTGCTGGCCTGCGGCGTCGATACCGGCGTCCCCGGTTTCGCCACGCAGGACAATGCCGGCAAATGGGTCGGGTTCGACATCGCCTATTGCCGGGCGATCGCGGCGGCGATTTTGAAGGACCCGGAGAAGGTGAAGTATGTGCCGACCACGGCCGCCGCGCGCTTCACCGTCCTGCAATCGGGGGAGATCGACGTCCTGATCCGCGACTCGACGCTGACCTTCACCCGCAGCGTGCAGCTGGGCCTGGATGAAGTGGCGACCACGTTCTTTGCCGGCGAAGGCTTCCTGGTCAGCAAGAAGCTGGGCGTGTCCAAGATCACCGACCTGAACGGCGCCACGATCTGCGTGATCACCGGCGCGACGCTGGAACTGAACATCGCCGACTTTGCCCGGGCCAACGGCACCAAGATCGGCACGCTGCTGTTCGACAAGCCCGACGAGGCCGTGGCGGCGATGGAGGCCGGGCGCTGCGATGGCTACACCGACGACACCGGCAGCCTGGCCGGCATGCGCTCCACCCTGAAGAACCCGGCCGACTGGGTGGTTCTGGACGGCACGATCAGCAAGGAGCCATTGGGCATCCACGCCCGGTCCGGCGATCCCGCCTGGCAGAAATTCCTGTTCTGGATGCATGGCGCGCTGCTGACGGCCGAGGAGCTGGGCGTCACCAAGGCCAATGCCGAGCAGATGAAAGCATCCAGCAAGGACCCGTTCGTCCGCCGCCTGCTGGGCGCCGAGGGCGAGTACGGCAAGAAGATGGGCCTGGACGACGAATGGGCCCTGCGCGCGATCAAGGTCGCCGGCAATTATGGAGAGCTGTACGACGAGTTCTGGGGACCCAAGGCGCTGGACCTGCCACGCGGCCAGAACAGCCTGTACAACAAGGGCGGCCTGCAATACCCTCTGCCGTTCCGCTGAGACCCGACCAACCACCCCCTTGGCATCCGAAGGGGGTGGCAACCCTGTCCGGCATTCCGTCATGACACGTACGCGCCGCAATGCGCTCTGGCAGACAGGGGCGGTGGTCCTGGCCGCCGCGCTGATCCTGTGGCTGGCCGGCAACGCCCGGGTCAACATGGCCGAAAGGAACATCACCTTCGGGTTCGATTTCCTGTGGCAGCCGGCAGGGTTCGACATTCCGTTCCGGCTGCTGCCATGGTCCCTGACCGACACCTATGGCTATGCGCTGATCGTCTGCCTGGCGAATACGCTGCTGTGCGCGGCCATGTCCATCGTACTGGCCTCGGTGATCGGGCTGCTGATCGCGCTGATGCGGCTGTCGGGCAATCCGCTCGCCGCCGGCTCGGCCCGCGCGGTGATGGAGCTTGTGCGCAACACCCCACAGCTGGTGCAGATCTTCTTCATCTATGTCGCCGTGCTGCAAAGCCTGCCGCCGCCACGGCAAAGCTATGTGTTCGGCCCTGGCATGTTCCTGAACGTGCGCGGGCTGCTGATGCCGTCCCCCACGATCGACGACCGGGTGCTGGCGCTGGGCGTGGTGGCGGTGATCCTGGCGGCGATCGGCTGGTTCACGCGCCAGCCCGGGCGCATCGCCGGCGTCGTCCTGGGCCCCGTGCTGGTGCTGGCCTGGCTGATCGGCGCGGGATGGAGCGCGCATTGGGAACTGCCCGAGCTGAAGGGCTTCAACTTCACCGGCGGGCTGCGCATCCCGCCGGAACTGCTGGCCCTGTGGCTGGGACTTTCGATCTATACCGGCGCGTTCATATCGGAAATCATCCGCGCCGCCATCCTGGGCATCCAGCACGGGCAGACGGAAGCCGCGCTCAGCCTGGGCCTGTCGCGCGGGCAGACGATGTTCCTGGTGGTCCTGCCGCAGGCCTTGCGCATCCTGATCCCGCCGCTGACCAGCCAGTACCTGAACATCATCAAGTCCACCACGCTGGGCGCGGCGATCGCCTATCCCGACATATTGCAGATCTTCGGCCGCACCGTCCTGAACCAGTCCGGCCGCGCGGTGGAGGTGATGACCCTGCTGCTGGGCGTGTTCCTGTCGATCAACCTGGTGACGTCGGCGGTGATGAACCGCTGGAACACCAAGCTGACGTTGCAGGGCCGATGACCGACCGGGCCAGGGGTGTGGCGCGCGCGCTGTTCGGCACGCCCGTCAACGCGATCCTGACCCTGGCCATGCTGGCGCTGTTCTGGTTCACCCTGCGGCCGTTCATCCAGTGGGCGCTGATCGGCGCCACATGGGACGGGCTGTCGCGCAAGGCCTGCGCGCCCGACGGTGCGTGCTGGGCCTTCGTCAAGGCGCGGTTCGGCCTGTTCATCTATGGCCGCTTTCCGCAGCCGGAACGATGGCGCGTCGACGCCGTGCTGTTGCTGCTGGCCGCGCTGTGCACCGCGCTGCTGTTCGCCCGCCGCTGGCACGGCTGGCTGCTGGGCCTGCTGCTGCTGGGCATGCCGATCGTTGGCGGCGGGCTGCTGACCGGGGGCATGTTCGGGCTGGCGCGTGTCGACACCGGCGACTGGGGCGGGCTGATGCTGAACATCGTCCTGACCTTCATCTCGGTTGCCGGCGCCCTGCCCCTGGGGATCGCGCTTGCCTTCGGGCGCCAGTCGGACCTGCCGGTGATCCGCTATGGCGCGATCACGTTCATCGAGGTCTGGCGCGGGTCGCCGCTGCTGGCGGTGCTGTTCATGGGCCTGGTCATGCTGCCGATGTTCCTGCCCAACGGCGTGACCGTGGACAATTTCATCCGCGCCTTCGTCGTGCTGACCCTGTTCGAATCCGCCTACATCGCCGAGACGGTCCGCGGCGGACTGCAGGGCGTGCCCAAGGGACAGTCCGAGGCCGCCCGCGCGCTGGGCCTGTCCGACGGTGCCGTCAAGCTGCTGATCGTGCTGCCGCAGGCGCTGCGCCTGTCGATCCCCGGCATCATCAACATCGTCGTCGACCTGTTCAAGGACACCACCCTGGTCTCCATCGTCGGCCTGTTCGACCTCATGGGCGTCATCAACCAATCACTCAAGGACCCCAACTGGCTCGGCCTTGCCAACGAGGGCTACACCTTCGCCATCTTCCTGTTCTTCTTCGCCTGCCTGCTGGTATCCCTGGCCGGGCAGGTGCTGGAGCACCGGTTCAACGGCCATGCGCGCGGCCGGCTCTGACCACCACGATTTGTGCCTCGACGGGTTCGGGCATTACATCACCCACCAATCCCCGCGGAGGAAACCGATGTCCAAACCCATGCTGGCGATCCTGGCGCTGCCGCTGGCCGCCATGGCCTGCGGCCCGCTGCCGCAGCCGCTGGCCTCGCAACCGTCCCTGCCGCAATCGGCCACGTGCAAGGTCGGCGGGCAGGATACCTGGGGCCGCCCGAGTTCGACGCCGCAGGCCTCGATCCAGATGAACAACGACGGCGGCTGGTGCTGGATGGAAAGCTCGGAATATTTGCGCGGGCGGCAGGCCGGGCCGTTCCTGCGGGTGACGGTGCAGCCGACCTATGGCCAAGTCCGGATCGCCACCACCGCCGACAATACGCGCGTCGCCTATCGGCCCAATCCCGGCTTCGTGGGCGAGGACGCATTCCAGACGGTGGACGAGACGATCAACATCAAGGTCGACTATCGCGTGATGATCACGAAGTAGCCCACCATGACCCGGTGGGGAAAAGCGTGCCGCGACGAATGGCGGCTGGATCCCGATTTCCTGACCGTGAACCACGGCTCGTTCGGCGCGACGCCGCTGTCGGTGCTGGCCGAACAACAGGCGTGGCGCGATCGGATGGAAGCGCAGCCCAGCCGGTTCATGCGGGCGGTGGTGCCGGGTGCGATACGGGCAGCCGCCGATCGGCTGGCCGCGTTCGTCGGCGGGGACGGGCGGGACCTGGTGTTCGTCGACAACGCGACCGCCGGATGCAACGCGGTGCTGCGGTCGTTGCACCTGCAACCGGGCGACGACATCGTGATGCTGAGCCATGTCTATGCCGCGGTCCGCAACGCCGCCCGCTTCGTCGCCGAACCCGCCGGCGCGCGGATCGTCGAGGCGCGGATACCGTTCCCTCGGCCCACCCCCGAGGCGATCGTCGCGGCGGTCGACGCCGCGCTGACGGACCGGACACGGCTGGCGGTGATCGACCACATCACCTCGGGCAGCGCGCTGGTCGTGCCGGTGCAGCCCGTGGTCGCGGCATGCCACGCGCGGGGCGTGCCGGTCCTGGTGGATGGGGCCCATGCGCCCGGGCACCTGGCACTGGACCTGCCCGCGATCGGGGCGGACTGGTACGCGGGGAACTGCCACAAATGGCTGTGCGCACCCAAGGGCGCCGCCTTCCTGTGGGCCGCGCCGGCGCGCCAGCAGGGCCTGCATCCGACCGTGATCTCCCACGGGCTGGACAAGGGCTACCTGGCCGAGTTCGACTGGACCGGCACGCGCGACCCGTCCGCCGTGCTGAGCCTGCCCGCCGCGCTGGACTTTCACGAACGGATGGGCGGGGCGGCCATGCGGGCGCGCAACATCGCACTGGCCGCCGAGGCCGCCGCTCTGGTGGCGCGACGGCTGAATACCGAGACCGGGACGGCGGGTGCCTGCGCCGGTGCGATGGGCCTGGTGCGCCTGGCTGTGGACCCGACGGACAAAGCGGCGCAACATCTGCGCGATGCACTGCTTGCGGCCGGCACGGATGCGCCGGTCCATGTGCTGGACGGGGCGGTCTGGCTGCGACTGTCCGCCTTTGCCTACAATGACATCGAAGACTATGCGCGCCTGGCCAGCCTGGTGGCGCGGATCCTGCGGAAGGAGAGCCCATGACCGTCGAATTCATCGGCATGATTCATCACAAGCAAGGCTCGGAGATCCGGCCGCCCGCGCCGATGGTGCTGGATCGCGGCTATATCCGCGATTTCGCGCAGGCCGCGGAAGGCGGTGGGTTCGATCGCATCCTGATCGGGTATTTCGCCGACGGGGCCGACGGCTTCCTGGTGGGCGCGCTGGCCGCGCAATACACGGAACGGCTGGGGATGCTGGTCGCGCATCGGCCGGGGTTCATCCAGCCGCCGGTCGCGGCGCGGAAATTCGCCACGCTGGACCAGATCACCGGCGGGCGGGTGGCGATGCATGTCATCACCGGCGGCGAGGATGCCGAGATGCTGCGTGACGGCGATGTCTCCACCAAGGAGGAGCGCTACGCCCGCACCGACGAGTATCTGGACGTGCTGAAGAAGATCTGGACGGACCCCGCCCCGAACGTCGATTACCAGGGCCGGTTCTATACGGTGAAGGGTGCGTCGACGACGCTGCGCTGCTTCCAGCAGCCGCGCATCCCGATCTTCTTCGGTGGCGCGTCGGATGCCGCGCTGGCCGTCGCCGCGAAGCACGCCGATGTCTACATGCTGTGGGGCGAGACCCATCAGCAGGTGCGCGACATCACGACGCGCCTGCGCGCCGATGCCGCGAAGCTGGGTCGCACCATCCGGTTCAGCCTGTCGTTCCGTCCGATCCTGGCCGAGACCGAGGATGCCGCCTGGGCGCGCGCGGAATCGATCAAGCAGAAGATCATCGAGTTGCGCGCCAAGGCCGGGCTGGTCACCAAGGTCCCGGCGAACGAGGGCTCGAAGCGGCTGCTGGCCGCCGCCGCGCAGGGCGAACGTCTGGACAAGCGTCTATGGACGGGCGCGGCGCTGGCCACCGGCGCGCGCGGCAACACCACCGCCCTGGTCGGCACGCCGGAACAGGTGGCCGAGGCCCTGGTCGATTACTACGAGATGGGCGTCGAGACGTTCCTGGTGCGCGGCTTCGATCCGCTGGACGACAACATCGAGTATGGCCGGTCGCTGCTGCCCCTGACCAAGAAGATGATCGCCGAGCGCGCGGGGAATCGGGCGGCGGCGGAGTAAGGGGCGGATTTGGTGAAGGATGAAGGCATCATGACTCAGTCATTGCGCCGTGCGGTGCTGGCCCGTGCCGCCGGTCTCGCGGTGGTGGCGGCGGTCGGGCTGCTGCCCGTGGCCGCGGCGGCGAAGGACAAGAAGCCCGAATCGATGGCGGTCGAGTTCTCGATCAAGGACTATGCCGCGTGGCGGCCGGTGTTCGACGGCGCGGCGGCGGACCGGATGGCCGCGGGCGTCAGCAACGCGCGGGTGTTCCGCGACGCGGACAGGCCGGACCGGATGCTGGTGATTTTCGATGTCGCGAGCAAGCAGAAGGGGACGGCCTGGATGAAGTCCGCGACCGTGCGGGCGGATTGGCAGAAGGGCGGCGTCGTCGGGGAGCCGGTCTATCGGTTCCTGAAGTAGGCGCCGCACTCCGCCGCGTCCGGCGCGTGGCCGGCGAAGGCCGGCCACGACACGGTGAAGCGCAGGCCTACGCCGCCGCCATCGCTGCGACGGCCGGTGCCGGGGCGTTCAGCTGCTTCAGCAGCCCGTCCCGCAGCGCAGCCGCCTTCGCGCGGTTGGCATCCTTCACCGGGCCGAACCCACGGATCGTATCGGGCAGGTTCGCCAGCCCCACCGCGGCATCCAGCGTATCCGGGCGCAGGGCAGCCGCCACCGCTTTCAGATCAGTGGCATATTGCTCGATCAGCGCCCGTTCGGCGCGACGCTCCTGCTGCCCGCCGAACGGATCGAGGCCGGTGCCGCGCAGCCGCTTGCCATGCCGCAGCAGGCGGAACAGCGGCAGCGCGAGCCAGCCGGGGATCGCCATCTTCCTCCGCCGTCCCGTCAGCGGGTCCATCCGCGCGATGACCGGCGGCGACAGGTGGAACGCGGCGCCGGGCGCATAGGTCGCCTCGGCGTGCAGGCGCGCCACCTCGTATTCGTCCTTGTAGGCCATCAGCCGGTACAGGCCCTCGGCGGCCGAGTGGGACAGGCGGCCGGGTTCGCCGAAGACCCGTGTCTCGGCGGCGATCACCTCGGACAGGATGGCGCGGTAGCGATCGGCATAGGCGCGGTTCTGGTATGCGACCAGGGCGTCGGCCCGGGCCGCCATCAGCGCATCCAGCGCCAGGGGCGGCGGGGCCGCGACACCGGTCAGGATCTCCTCGGCCAGCGCGGGTGTCTCGGCCAGGATGCGGCCCCACAGGAAGGCGCGCCTGTTCAGCCCGACCGCGGCGCCGTTCAGCTCGATGGCGCGCAGGATCGCGTCCTGCCCCACCGGCACCAGGCCGCGCTGCCAGGCCACGCCCAGCAGCATCGTGTTCATCGCCTGCGCGTTGCCGAACAGCCGCTCGGCCAGGCGCACGCCGTGCAGCCAGACGGACCGGGTGGCGTCGGTCACCTTCTCGATCGTGCGCTTGTGCATCAGCGCGTCGATCGACAGCAGCGCGTCGCGCTTGAAGTCGGCATTGGCGGCCAGGTCGAGATTGCCGATCACCACGCCGGTCTTCGCGTTCCGTTCCAGCACGCCGGCCTGGCAGCCGACGGCGAGGTCGGCAGCCAGCATCAGGTCGGCCATGCCCAGCGGGATGCGCACCACGTCCAGCGCCGCCTCGTCATCGGCGATCTGGACATGGGCCACCACAGCGCCGTTCTTCTGTGCCAGGCCGGTGAAGTCCAGCGTCTTCACCGCCTTGCCTTCCAGATGCGCGGCCATCGCCAGGATCGCCCCGGCGGTGACGATGCCGCCGCCGCCGATGCCGGCGAACAGCCCGCGCCACACCGGGTTGGCCGGCAAGACGGGCATCGGCAGACCGGCCGACAATTCGCCCTCGCGGCCCTGCCAGTGGGTGTCGATATCCGGCGCGGCGGGCGGGCCGGACACGGTCACGAAGCTCGGGCAGAACCCTTTCAGGCAGGACAGGTCGACGTTGCAGCTGGTCGGGTTGATGCGGCGCTTGCGGCCCAGCAGCGTGTCCACCGGCTCGATGGCGATGCAGCCGGACTGGGCGGAGCAATCGCCGCAATTCTCGCAGACGGCTTCGTTGATCACGACATGCCGAGCGGGCTGCGGCATCGATCCGCGCTTGCGGCGCCGGCGCTTCTCGGTGGCGCAGACCTGGTCATAGATCAGCACGGACGTGCCGTCATAGTCGCGCAGTTCCCGCTGCACCGCGTCCAGCGCCTCCCGCGTGTGCAGCGTCACGCCGGGCGGCAGGGCCGACACCGGCGGCAGGCGCTCGGCGTCATCGGCGACGATGGCGATGCGCCTGATGCCTTCGGCCGCGACCTGCGCGGCCAGCATCGGCACGGTCGGCGCCCCCTCGGCCGGCTGCCCGCCGGTCATGGCGACCGCGTCATTGAACAGCAGCTTGTAGGTCATGCGCGCCTTCGACGCCGCGGCCTGGCGGATCGCCATGATGCCCGAGTGCTGATAGGTGCCGTCACCGATATTGGCGAACATGTGCTTCACCTCGGTGAAGCTGGACAGGCCGACGAACGGCACGCCCTCGCCGCCCATATGGGTGAAGGTGCGGGTCTGGTCGCCATCGTCCAGCGCCATGAAGTGGCAGCCGATGCCGGCCGAGGCGAAGCTGCCATCGGGCAACTTGGTGGATGTGGCGTGCGGGCACCCGGCGCAGAAGGCGGGGATGCGGCGCAACAGCCCACCCGGGCGCTGCACCGCCGGCGGGGCGGGCGCGTCGGGCACGTTCAGCCCCGCGGCGCCGAGGAATTTCGCCATGCCGGCACCAACGCTCTCGGGCGACAGCTCCATCAGCGGCGACAGCAGCGGCTCGCCGGCGGGGGTGGTCTTGCCGCTGATGTCGGGGCGTTCGTCCGCGGGCAGGTGGTACAGCGCGTCGCGGATCTGGCTTTCGACGAAGCCGCGCTTTTCTTCGATCACCAGGATGGCGCGCCGGCCACGGGCGAAGGCGCGCAGGCCTTCGGTCTCCAGCGGCCAGGTCATGCCGATCTTGTAGATGGCAAGCTGCGGATGCTGGTCCAGGCCGAGGCGACGCAACGCATGCATCGCATCCTCGTGCGCCTTGCCCACGGTGACCAGGCCGATCGGGGCGTCGGCGGTGCCGCTGATCACGCGGTCGAAGCGGTTGGCCCGCGCCCAGGCCAGCAGCGCCGGCATCCTCTCATCGATCATGCGGCGTTCGAGTTCGGCCCGCTCGGCCGGGAATTTCAGCGTATGGTCGATGTTCAGGCCATGGGCGGGGACCGCGAAATCGGGCGTGACCCAGGGACGCGCGCTGTGCACGACGGCGGTGGCCGCCTGCTCCATCGTTTCGGCGGTGGTCTTCATCGCCACCCACAGGCCGGAGAAGCGGGACATCTCCCACCCCGCCAGGCCCATATCCAGCACATCCTGCACCGAGGCCGGGTTGAGCACCGGCATGAACACGTTCTGGAACACGTATTCGGTCTGGTGCGGATAGGTCGAGGAATGGGCGCCATGGTCGTCGCCGGCGATGGCGAGCACGCCGCCATGGCGGCTGGTGCCAGCGAAATTGGCGCAATGGAATGCATCGCCGGTGCGGTCGACGCCCGGGCCCTTGCCGTACCACATGCCGAACACGCCATCGACCTTCCGGCCGGGAAAGGCGTCGATCTCCTGCGTGCCCAGCAGCATGGTGGCGGCCAGGTCCTCGTTCACGCCGGGTTCGAATTTGATGGCATGGGCGGCCATCATCGTCTTCTGCGCCCAGAGCTCACGATCGAGTCCGCCGAGGGGAGAGCCGCGATAGCCCGAGACGAAGCCGGCGGTGTTCAAGCCGGCCAGGGCATCCAGCCGCTTCTGTTCCAGCAGCAGGCGCAGCAGCGCCTGGATGCCGGTCAGCAGGACCGGGCGGTCAAGGTCGACAAAGCGGGATTCCAGCGTCTTGGGGCCTGAGGCGATGCCGATATCCATGTCGGTCTTCCTTGGTTCCGGAACGTCGAGCCTATTGTAGATGGGCGTCGGACGGGAAGCCGCCAAGGTTCGTATTTGCCAGTCGTTCGTGCACGAATGTTGCGTATTTCCGGGCCACCGCGACGGGGATCGTCCGACCCCGGAAAGGGGGGTGGCTGCCTAGGCGAAATCCGAGGGGCGGAGTTCGATAGGGCGGCCATGCGGGGTGCGGGCGGCCGCGTGTTCCCAGGCATCGCGATAGGATGCCAGGTCGGCCGGGGTGCTGACCGATTTCTCGGCCACCATCCGCTCCAGCGTCACCAGCCAGTGCCGGTAATAGGTGTCGCCGGTATCGGGATCGCCCGCCGCCTGGGCGGCCTTGATCGACTGGCCCAGCATCGCCGCCCATTCGCTCCAGGCGAACAGGCCCTTGGCGTGCAGGGCCAGCGTCATCGCGAAGGCCTGCGCTTCCCAGGGCTCGCGGAAGACCGGGCCGTGCGTATCGGCGGGGATGGCGGGGTTGGACCGCAGGGCGTCCGCTGCGGCGGCCGGGTCGATCGCGGTCATGTCACGCCGGCTCCAGATAGGGTTCGAACGCCTCGACCGAGACCTTCAGCGTCGGGTCCGCTTCCGCGCCCCACAGGTCACGCCCCTGGAAGCAGACGGTGTACAGCCATTGCGGGTTCTCCCCCTGGCCCATCGCCTCGGTATCGGGGAAGACCTGGCAGCCGTGCAGCCGCTCCACCACGCCGACATGGCCGCGGACATAGCGCGGCAGGCGGGTATGGCCCCTGGGATGAATGTTGCGTGCCAGCACGCGGTCACCGATGGCAAACCGGGCGGGCGCCGGGGCGGGGCGGGTGAAGGTTCCGCGGCGGGAGACGCGGTCCATCTCGGCCAGGGTGAACTTGCCGCGCGGCGGGGTCTTGCCGGGGCGCAGCGCGTGGCCCGCGGCGATCTCGTCGGCATCGGCATAGCCGGTGGCGACGATCATCCGCTCGAACCGTTCCAGCCAGCGGCGGTAATAGGAGGTCAGGTACAGGGTGGGCGGCAGCACCTCGATCCCATAGCGGCCCTGGTCGATGTTCCAGGCCCCTATCGCGCCCATCACCCGGTTGGTCGCCATGACCTGGCCTTCCCAGGCGCCGTGGAACACCTCCCCGGTGTCGGTGGTATCGACCGGGCCGAAGCCGTCCATCCCACCCATGTCGTGGATGCCGTTCATGCGCCGTCTCCCGCCGGGGTCCGGAGCACGTCGGTCCCGATCATCGAGTTGCGCGTCACCAGCTGCATGAGCTGTTCCTCGGTCCAGCCATCGGTGCCGGCCGGGCGGGCGGGCACCACCAGGTAACGGACCTCGGCCGTGGAATCCCACACCCGGATCTCGGTCTTCTCGGGCAGGCTGACGCCGAACTCGGCCAGCACGGCGCGCGGCTCCTTCACCACGCGGGACCGGTAGGCGAAGGATTTGTACCAGGTCGGCGGCAGGCCCAATATGTCCCAGGGATAGCAGGAACACAGGGTGCACACGACGACGTTGTGCCTGTCGGCGGTGTTCTCCACCGCCACCAGGTGGTCGCCGACCGCGCCCTTGTAGCCGAACGGCGTGGCGGCCTTGGAGGCGTCATCCAGCAGCGCCTGTTTGAAGGCGGGGTCGGTCCAGGCACGGGCGACGATGCGGGCGCCGATATGCGGGCCGATCCTGGTCTCGTACGTCTCGACGATCGCATCCAGCGCGGCGGCGTCGGCATAGCCCTTCTCGACCAGGATGGTCTGCAGCGCGCGGACCCTCAGCTCGGTTTCCGACAGTTCGGACGCCTCGTCGTGGTGATGGCCGTGGCTGTGCTGATGCCCATGCCCGTGCTCGTGCCCGTGGCCATGGTGATGATCGTCATGCGCCGTCATGGGCTGTCTCCCGCTCCCGATCGCTGTCTGCCGATGTTACGGCCCCCGCCGGCCGGCGCAAAGCGCCAAGATCGGCCCGCCTGGCCCGCCGCTCAGAACGTGAACATCGCCCGGTCGGGCGTGCGGCCCAGCAGGATCTGGCCGATGGTCTCGAAATGCGCCGGATGGCCCTGGATCTGCTGGGTCACCGTGTGGATGTCGCGGAACCGCCGCTCGAACGGGCGGCTGTTGAAGATCGCCAGGGCGCCGGCCGCGCCGTACAGCGTCGCCACGACCTCGCGCGCCGACTGGATCGCCCAGGTGGACGCCATGCGGATCGTCACCAGCTGATCGTCGGTCAGCGCGCCGGTCTTCTGGGCGGAGTCCCAGATCTCGCTGACCGAGTGAAGCAGGAACACGCGGGCAGAGCGCAGCCTGGCCTCGCACTGGCCGACATGGGACTGCATGACATGGCTTTCGCCGCGGGTGCGGGACGCGCCGCGCGGGGTGGTGTCGCGCATGTCGCTGATGAAGGATTCCAGCACGCTGCGGGCGATGCCCAGCGCGATGCCGGCGAAGCTGGACGAATACAGCGTGCTGGGCGTGAAGACATACAGCCGGCCGGCGGCGCGCGGCTTCACCGCCGTGTCCCGCGCCAGCGCATAGGATTGCGGCACGAACAGGTCGTTCAGCGTGTAGCTGTCGCTGCCGGTGCCGCGCAGGCCCATCACCTGCCAGGTGTCACGCACCTCGGCCTGCGACTTGGGGAAGAACATCGTGTAGGTGACCGTCTTGCCGCCCACCCCGGTGCGCCGCGTGCCGTCCGGCTCGAACACCGGGACATGCGCGCCCAGCCAGGATGCGAGGCGGGAGCCGGAGGCGAAGTCGAACTTGCCGCTGACGCGATACCCGCCATCCACGACCTGCGCCTTCCCGGGGCCAGGTCCCCAGGCCAGGATGCCGGTCTCCGGCCCGAAGATGTCGCGCGCCACCGCCGGTTCCAGATAGGCCGAGGTGATGGCGCAGATATTGGTCTGCCCGACGCACCAGGCGACCGAGGCATCGTGGCGGGCCACCGCCTCGATCACCTGCACCAGCGACGGGGGATCGAGCTCCGCCCCGCCATACTCGGTGGGCTGCACCAGGCGGAACAGGCCACGCTGGCGCAGCGCGGCGAACAGGGCGGCCGGCAGGTCGCGGCGCGCCTCGATCTCCTCCACCATGGCATCGATCATGGGGCCGAGGTCGCGGACCCGCTGGACGTAGTCCGCACCCTTGTCCGAAAGATAGATCATGGTCAGGCCGCCTGGTTGCCGGTTTCGCCGAGGATGGAGCCGTTGCCCATGGCGCGCAACCTGGCGCGCACCCGATACAATGGCACCCGATACAATGGCGCGATTTCATGGCACCATCCGTCCACGACCGGGAGGACGAGAATGACCGACGATATCCGCGTGGAAATCCATGATGGCTGGCGGGCGCTGATCCTCAACCGCCCCGACAAGCTGAACGCGGTGAATGCCGGCATGCTGACCCGCCTGCTGTCGGCGCTGGACCAGGCCGAGGCCGACCCGGCCACCCGCGCCCTGCTGCTGACCGGCGCCGGGCGCGGCTTCTGCTCGGGCCAGGAACTCGGCCCCGATGTCACGCCCGGCCCGGACGGTCCGCCCGACCTCGAAAAGCTGGCCGGCACCTATCACCATCAGGTGGTGCGGCGGCTGCGCGCGTCGCGCCTGCCGGTGGTGGGCGCGGTGAACGGCGTGGCGGCGGGCGCCGGCGCGTCCTTCGCACTGGCCTGCGACATCACCCTGGCCGCGCGCGGGGCCAGGTTCGTGCAGGCCTTCATCCGCATCGGCCTGGTGCCGGATTCGGGGGCGTCGTTCTTCCTGACCCGCACGGTGGGCGAGGCCCGTGCCCGCGCGCTGGCGATGCTGGGCGAGGCGATCGATGGCGAGACCGCCGCCGCCTGGGGCATGGTCTGGAAGGCGGTGGACGACGCCGAACTGCTGGCCGAGGCTGAGAAGTTGACGGCGCATCTGGCGAAACAGCCCAGCGCGTCGCTGGCCGCGATCAAGACCATGTTCGCCGCCGCCGCCACCAGCGATCTGGAGGCGCAGCTTGCCCTGGAGGCTCGGCTGCAGGGCGATGCCGGCCGATCCGCCGACTTCGCCGAGGGCGTCAGGGCCTTTCTGGAAAAGCGTGCCCCGGTGTTCCGGGGACGGTGATGCGCGACCCCGACGCGCTGGCCCACGCCTGCGCCCAGGCGATGTGGGCCGATGACCGTGCCAGTGCGGGCCTGGGTTTCCGCCTGGATCACGTCGCGCCGGGCCAGGCGCGGATGTCGATGGTGGTGCGCCCCGACATGGTGAACGGCCACGGCATCTGCCATGGCGGGTTCATCTTCACGCTCGCCGATTCAGCGTTCGCCTTCGCCTGCAATTCCCACGGCGAACGGGCGGTCGCGCAGCACAACGCGATCACCTATGTGCGCCCGGGCCGGCTGGGCGAGATCCTGGTTGCCGCGGCCGAGGAACGGGTGCGGTCCGGGCGGTCCGGCATCTATGACGTGCGCGTGACCGGCGAGGACGGGACCGTGGTAGCCGAGATGCGCGGCCATTCCCGCCTGCTGGGCAGCAAGTTCTTCACGGAGGCATGACCCATGGCCGGACTTGACCCGATCGAGACCGCGTCGCGCGACGAGATCGCCGCGCTGCAGCGCCAGCGCATCGCCTGGACGCTGCGCCACGCCTATACGAATGTCCCGCATTACCGCGCCGCGTTCGACGCCGCCGGTGTCCATCCCGACGATTTCCGCCACCTGCAGGACCTGGCGCGGTTCCCCTTCACCACCAAGCAGGACCTGCGCGCCACCTATCCGTTCGGGATGTTCGCCGTCCCGCGCCAACGGATCGTCCGCATCCATGCCTCGTCGGGGACCACCGGCAAGCCCACCGTCGTCGGCTATACGGCCGGCGATATCGACGTATGGGCACAGGTTGCCGCCCGGTCGATCTACGCCGCCGGCGGCCGGTCGGGGATGATCCTGCACAACGCCTATGGCTATGGCCTGTTCACCGGCGGGCTGGGCATCCATTACGGCGGGGAACGGCTGGGCATGAGCGTGGTGCCGGTCTCGGGCGGCATGACGGAACGGCAGGTGCAGCTGATCACCGATTTCAAGCCCGAGGTCATCACGGTCACGCCAAGCTACATGCTGTCGATCCTCGACGAGTTCCGCCGCCAGGGCCTGGATCCCCGGGCATCGTCGCTGCGGATCGGGATCTTCGGCGCCGAACCCTGGACCAACGCGATGCGCGCCGAGATCGAGACCGGATTCGCGATGGATGCCGTCGACATCTACGGCCTGTCCGAGGTGATGGGGCCGGGCGTGGCCAATGAATGCGTCGAGACCAAGGACGGCCTGCACATCTGGGAAGACCATTTCTACCCCGAAGTCATCGACCCCGACACCGGCGCCGTGCTGCCCGATGGATCAGCGGGAGAGCTCGTGTTCACGTCGCTGACCAAGGAAGGCATGCCGGTGATCCGCTATCGCACGCGCGACCTGACGC
>CAYZKM010000025.1:0-21254 GCA_964478525.1 uncultured Bifidobacterium sp. | reverse complement strand
GGTCTTCCGGGTCGTGATCGCATTGTTCGGGGCGGCGCAGGTGCTGATGGTGATCAGCCCCGTCGCCACGGCCATGCTGCTGGCCCAGCTGCTGTGCGGCCTGGCCGCGGCGGTCATCGTCCCCGCCCTGGTCGCGCTGATCGCGCACCACTATCACGGCCAGCAGCAGGCCACCGCCCTCGGCGCGCTCGGTTCCGCGCGGGCCGGCGCCGGCGTCGCCGCCTTCCTGCTGGGCGGCGTTCTCGGCACCTTCGTCGGGTGGCGCCCGCTGTTCGGCCTGCTGGTCGTGCTGGCGGCCATCGTCCTGTTCCTGAGTTTCAAGCTGACACCGACCAAGCCACGCCCCGAGGTCCGGATCGATTTCGGCGGCGTCGTGCTGGCGGCATCGTCGATCATCATGATCACCATGGGCTTCAACAACCTGAACCGCTGGGGCCTGGGCGCGGCCCGCCCCGGCGCCCCGTTCGAGATCGCCGGCCTGTCGCCGGCACCGATCATGATCGTGCTGGGCATCGTCCTGCTGAATGCGTTCGTCTTCTGGACCCGCCGCGAACAGACCGCGGGCCGGACGCCGCTGCTCGATCTGCGGGTCATCACCTCGGGGCGGGAGAGGGCGGCCGTGATGTGCATGTTCGCCGTGACCCTGCTGGAGGCGATGCTGAACTTCTCGATCCCGCTGTATATCCAGATCATCCAGGGCCGCACGCCGTTGCAGACCGCGATCGCGATGCTGCCATTCAATTTGACGGTGTTCTTCACGGCGATGCTGGTGGTCAAGCTCTACGCCCGCTTCACCCCGCGCGTGATCGGCCAGGCATCCTTCGCGATCTGCACCGCCGCCCTGCTGTGGCTGACCTTCGTGGTCCATAACGACTGGAGCGCGCTGCCGGTCATGCTGGGGCTGATCACCTTCGGGATCGGCCAGGGCGCGCTGGTGACGCTGGTGTTCAACGTGCTGGTGACCGCCGCGCCGAAAGAGGTCGCGGGCGATGTCGGATCGTTGCGCGGCACGACCAACAACCTCGCGGCCGGTGTCGGCACCGCACTCGCCGGCGCCCTGCTGGTCGCGCTGCTGAGCAGTGCCGTGATGCTGCGGATCGAGGGGAACCCGCGGTTGCCGCCCGAACTGCTCGCGCAGATGGACCTGGAGAACATCACCTTCGTGTCGAACGACAGGCTGCTGGGCGCGCTGCAGCGCACCAGCGCGACGGCGGACCAGGTCGAAGCCGCGATGGCGGTGAATGTCGAGGCCCGGCTGAGCGCGCTCAGGATGGTTCTGCTGCTGATGGCCGGCGTGGCGATGCTGCTGATCCTGCCGTCGCGCCTGCTGCCCGACTACAAGCCCGACGAGATCCCCGACAATCCGCCCCCGGCGACGCCGGACGAATTGCGCCGGGGCGCGCGCGAGGCAACCGGCTGACCACATCGCCCGGCCCTCTGCCGATACGGTGGAGGGCCGGAGGATGCCGGCGCGTCAGGTCCGCGTCTTTACCAGGCCGGAAAAGCCGGCGAATGCCAGCACGCCCAGGCCGAAGCCGACCACGACCTGGAGATACTCGAAAAGCTTCGCGCAATAGCCGAGAATGAAGCGCGTATCCGGCGACCAGTAGTTGCGCTGGCCACTTTCGATGCCGGGGATCATGATCTCCAGCGAATAGATCCACTTGCTGAACCGCGGGTAGGACGCCGCCTCGGGCTGCGCCAGGAAGCATTCCAGCTGGGATTGCCCGTCCTGTGCCAGGCCCGTTCGTGTCTGATTGAGCGACGGCAGGACGACGTCCTGCCCGACCGGTTTGCCGCACAGCACCCATTCGGGCGCGCGCAGCAGCACGGCGCTGTTCGGCCGCAACTGCCCCTGCCACTGCACGGCCGTCAGCAGGCCGATGCTGATCAGCCACAGCACGCCGATCCACAGGAACGCGAAAAGCGGTTGCAGGCCATAGCCGATCGTCACCCATAGCAGCCCGTTGTTGCAGGCGTTCACGATCCGCGCCGCGCGGGACCTGGTGCGGACCTGCCTGGCCCGCCGCTGCAGGCGTTCCTTCTCATACAGGACCGTCCTGGCATGCTCGCGATGGCCCATCTCGGTCAGGACATGCGCGAGTTGCTCGTAGGGCTGCGGCCAGAAATCCTCGCCCCACCGGGTCGGGTTCTGCCGCGACAGCCAGTCCAGCCGGCTTGTGGCGTCGACATCGCTTGCCAGGAACCCCCGGTAGGTGAACCGGTTCAGCAGCAAATCGCCCGGGCCCGGCCAGCTTTCCTTCTCGTCGACGATGATGCCGGCCTCCGTGCCATTCAGGCTCAGCGCCCCCTGCACGCGCGCGCCGTTGCGCAGGAACAGCGCCCCCTTGATGACCGCGCGGTTGAGCGTCAGCGCGAGTTTGCCGGGCAGGCCGAACGTGCCGGAATCGAAGCTGATATCGCCCTCGATCCGGGCGCCGATCAGGTTCGTCTCCCCCGCGATGCGGGCCCCGCGCAGCACCATGTCGCCACCGACCCGAACGCCGACCGCGGTCATCCCGGCCGCGTCCGGATGCTCGATCTCTGCGCCCGGCAGCGCCAGGTCCCCGCCGATCTGCGCGCCGGAGACGCTCACCGCGCCATGGATGCTGGTGTCGCGGAACGTCATGTCGCCGCGCATCGAGATATGCGAGCCATCGAAGGCCCGATGCCCCGCCGAGCGTATCGACGACCCGTCCAGCATGAGATCGCCGCCGAGGCGCGCGCCTTGCAGGTCCACCGCGTTCTGGAACTCCACCGCCCGCGCATAGACGCTGCCCCGCGCCTCCAGCCGGTTGGCGACGATCCCCGGCAGCGCGGACCCGTCCAGCAGCAGCGTGTCGATCGCGGCGGATCGCAGGATCGGCGTGGCGTCGAACCGGCAATCCGCCAGGCGCAGGTCGCGCATGACGCGGCATCCCTCAAGGTCCAGCGCGCCGGTGATCCAGGCACCCGAGACCCGCAGGCCCTTTTCATGCAGCCGCGGCACGCCGTCCCCGCCCAGCAGCACCAGCCGCAGAAGCTCGGCCCGCACCTCGCGCGTCGTATCGCCTGCCGCCGGCAGGCCGCCATCGCCGCATCGGTGAAACAACCCGTTGCCCAGGCCTGCCAGCAAATCCGCCTCGGGCTGGGTCAGCGGTTCCAGGTCAGCGAGGCACGATACCGACATCAGGCCAGTCGCTTTCCTGTTCGATCATGGAACCAGCCGGGCCGCCATCCCCGACCACTGGCCCGATCACTGCAAGGCCCGGTCGGGTCCGTCAAGCCGGCAGACATTCCGACCATGCGCCAGCGCGTCCGGCCGGCGGGTGCAAACCTCGTCACTTCCGTGTAATCCTGCCCGGGAACAACACCCAGCGAGGAACCGTGACCACCACCCTCCCCCTCGCCGGCATCCGGGTCCTCGATATCGGCACCCTGATCGCTGGCCCCTTCGGTGCCACCATGCTCGGCGATTTCGGCGCCGAGGTCATCAAGGTCGAGCAACCCGGCATCGGTGACGCCCTGCGCGGCACGCCCAAGGACGGCAAGGCCGCCCGGTCGGGCAACTGGCTGGTCGAGGGGCGGAACAAGAAATCCGTCACGCTGAACCTGCGTGTGAAGGAAGGGCAGGACATCCTGCGCGAACTGGTCCGGCAGTCCGACATCGTGATCGAGAACTTCACCCCCGGCACGCTGGAACGGTGGAACCTGGGCTGGGAAGACCTGCGCAAGGTCAATCCGCGCCTGATCATGGTACGCGTGTCCGGCTATGGGCAGGTGGGGCCGTATGCCAAGCGGTCGGGCTATGACCGGATCGCGCTGGGCTTCTCGGGCTATATGTATCCGACCGGCTTTCCGGACCGCTTCCCGGTGCGCCCCGCCTTCGCCACCGCCGACTACAACACCGGCACCTTCGCCGCGCTGTCGGCCATGTTCGCCCTGTACAACCGCGATGCCCGCGGCGGCGAAGGGCAGATGATCGACCTCGGCCTGTACGAGGCACCGTTCCGCATCACGTCCGACCTGATGGTGCAGTTTTTCCAGACCGGCGCGATCCGGGAACGTATCGGCAATCGCAATCCCACCTTCTCGCCGGCCGGAACGTTCCAGACGCGCGACGGGCGCTATGTGCAGATCGCCGCCGGCGGCGACAATGTGTGGCAGCGCCTGGCCGCCGCAATCGACATGGCGCCGCTGGCGTCCGACCCGCGCTACGCGAAAAGCCGCGAACGCATCGAGCGCGCGGACGAGCTGGAAGCGTTGCTGGCCGACTGGATCGGGCAGCACGACTTCGCCGATATCGAAGCCAGGCTCGACAAGGCCAACGTGCCCTTCGGCGGTATCTACACCGCGGCCGACATCGCGACGGACCCGCATTTCAAGGCGCGCAACAACCTGGCCGTGGTGGCGGACGAGGAGATGGGCGAGGTCACGATGCCCGCCGTGGTGCCGCAGATGCGCGGCACACCCGGGCGCATCGCCCATGCCGGGCCGGCGCTGGGCAGCCACACGAACGAGATCCTGGGCGGGCTGCTGGGCAAGACCGAAGCCGAGATCGAGGCGTTGAAGGCCGCCGGCGTGGTCTGAAAGAAACGGGGGCGCTGCCTGCGGTCGCAGGCCGGCGCCCCGGCTTCCCCTACCCGGCAACGACCTTCTTCGCCACCAGCGCCTCGATCTCCCCCTGCGAATATCCGTGCTCGGCCAGCACATCGCGTGTGTGCTCGCCGAGGCGCGGGGCATGGGCGCGCTTCGTGCCGCTCTCGAACGCCGGCAGGCCGGGAATGTTGGGCATCGGGATCTTCTCGGCAAAGCCGGGCTGGTCCAGCCACGAGATGATGCCGGTCGCCTTGACCTGCTCCTCCTGCAGGAATTCCTCGTAGGAATTGACCTTGTAGTTCATGATGTTGCGCTCGGTGAAGCGCGCCGCCAGCCACGCCGTGGTCTTCGCCTTGAACACCGGGCGTACCACCGCATACAGCTCGTCCAGGTTCTGCCCGCGCGCCGCATGGGTCGAGAACCGGGGATCCGTCAGCAGGTCCTGCCGCTCGATCACCTCGCAGAACGGCGGCCAGTCCGTCGGGCGCACCATCGTCACGTTCAGCTGCCCGTCCGCCGTGTCATACACCGCGTTCGGCATCGACGTTCGCTGCGCCTGCCCACGCTCCAGATACTGCGCGATCATGCGGATCACCGACAGCATCGCCCCGCCCTGCATCAGGCTCGCCTCGACGAAGCGGGACTGCTTCACCGCCTGCTGTTTCTGCACCATCAGCGACGTGGCGATGGCCTGGAAGCCCAGCAGCCCCGTGAACATGTCGATCAGCGAGATGGCGATGCGGTGCGGGTGCATGTCCCTGTCGCCGCGATTCTCGTTCACGATGCCGACGAAGGCCTGCAGCACCGGGTCCATCGCCGGGCGGGCGGCCAGCGGTCCCTGCTGCCCGAAGCCCGAGATCGAATAATAAATGATCCCCGGCTGATATGCGCTGACCGCGTCATAGCCATAGCCGTAGCGCTGGATCGTGCCCGGGCGGAAACCCTCCATGAACACGTTGGCGCCCTTGATCAGCCGCCACAGGATCGCCTTGCCCTCCTCGGTCTTCAGATCGACCGCGACGCTGCGCTTGCCCAGCGTGCCATAGACCGAGAACGCCGAGTGATCCTGGTAGGTCTTGCCCAGGATGCGCGACCAGTCGCCCCCGGCATGCGGGGTCTCGACCTTGATCACATCGGCGCCGTGCTGCGCCATCATCATCGCGCAGGAAGGGCCGGCGACCCCGCCCGTCAGGTCGATGACCTTCATCCCCGCGAATGCCGAGTGCCAATCCATGATGACCGTCCGTGGTTTGCGTCAGGTGAGTGAATGAATGCCGCAAGGGTTGCCGACCGCGCGCGCGGTTACAAGCCCTCGCCGGCGCGGCGGAACCGCTCCACCGTCGCCAGGTAGGTGTCGATGTCGCGATCCTCGGGCGCGGCCATCACGTGCTGCACCCCGGCCTCCTGGTACGCCGCCAACGCCGCCCGCGTCTCGTCGACATTGCTGGCGTTGCAGTTGATGCGCAACGAGATGGTGAAGTCCGCATCCGGCCGCCTGGCGCGGAACCGGGCCACGACCGCTTTCGCCTGGTCCGGGCGCACCCGGCTGCCATGCCAGCCGTCCAGCCCGCAGGCGCGCCTGAACGCGGCGTCCGACGACCCGCCGATCCAGATCGGGATGGGCGAGATCGGCTGCGGCTGGGAACGCATGTCCGTGACCTTGGCGTCGATCCAGTTGGTCTCGAATGTCACCGGGTCCTGCGTCCAGACCGCGCGCATCAGGGCGATGCCCTCGTCCATGCGCCGCCCGCGCTCCTTGAACGGCACGCCCAGCGCCTCGAACTCGGCTTCCAGCCAGCCGACGCCGGCCCCCAGGATCAGCCGCCCGCCGGACAGGTTATGCAGCGTCGCCAGCTCCTTGGCCAGCGGCAGCGGATGGCGCATCGGCAGCACCAGCACCGAGGTGCCGAGGCGGACGCGCGACGTCACGGCCGCCGCCCAGGTCAGGGTCAGCACCGGGTCCCAGAAATTCGGCGACGGCGGATACCCGCCATCCTTCGGCACGATGATGTGCTCGCTGACCCAGACATCGGCAAAGCCCAGCTCCTCGGCCTGAATCGCGGCGCGGCGGATCGCATCGGGGCCGGCCTTGCGGCCGATATGGGGCAGGTGAATGCCAAGCTGCATCGATCGGTTCCTCCCGTTATCGGGGAACGGTGACGCGTTGCGCGCCCGCCGTCCAGGGGTGGCTGCGCCGATGCGCCGCGACCGAACGGGCTGGCCCCACCCGGACCGGCATCCGAGTTGGCATCCGCGCTGGCACCCGCGCCGGCAATCGACAGACGCGCCGCGGACCGGTATCGAACGTCACGCCACCGCCTGGGATGACGCCGATGTCCGATACCCCGCCCGACCGCCTGTCCAACAACCCCGCCAGCCCGTACTACGACGAGGCCGCGCTGCGCCGGGGCATCGGCATCCGTTTCAAGGGCGCCGAGAAGACCAATGTCGAGGAATACTGCATCAGCGAGGGGTGGGTCCGCCTGGCCGTCGGCAAGACCGTCGACCGCCGCGGCCAGCCGCTCAGCATGAAGGTGAGCGGCCCGGTCGAGGCCTATTTCCGCAACCCGGCCGAGGAACCCAGCACCTGAGGCGATCGCGCCCCCCCGCCCTTGCGCGATCACGGCGCGCTGCGCCACCCTGTCGCATGTCCTTCGTCCTCTCCGCGCGTCCCGCCTCGCCATGACCACCGCACCGCAACCCGGTGCCGCCGAACCCGATGCCAATATCAGCGCCGGGGCCGACCATGTGCGGCTGCCCACCGAACGGCTGGTGCTGCGTCCGCTGGAACCGCGCGATGCCGAAGACCTGCACCGGCTGATCAACGACTGGGAAGTGACACGCACCCTGGCCGTGGTGCCCTTCCCCTATCCGCGCGAACTCGCCGATGACTGGATCGCTTCGACCGCGCGCCAGATCGCCGAGGGAACCGCCTGGCACCTGGCCATCACCGGCCACGAGGGCACAAACGAGGTGCTGGTCGGCGTCATCGGCCTGGCCATCGACCGGGCGAGTCGCACCGGGCGCCTGGGCTACTGGGTCGGGCGGCGCTTCTGGGGCCATGGCGTCGCCACCGAGGCCGCCACCCGCCTGGTGCGCTGGGGCCTGGCGAACCTGGGCATCGACCGCATCGCCGCCGCGGTGGCCACCGACAACCCGGCCTCGGCCGCGGTGCTGCGTCGGATCGGCTTCCACCAGACCGGCGAGGGCACCGGGCATTCGGTGGCACGCGGCGCCGACCATCCGGTCTGGCTGTTCGAGGCCTCGCGCGATGACATCTTCGGCCATGCCGAGGCCCCGCCCGCCGCCACGCCCGAGGCGGCCACCCAAGCCGGCACGCCGCTGCTGCTGGTCGCCGCCTGCGCGCTGATCGACATCGACGGGCGCGTCCTGCTGGCCCGCCGGCCCGAGGGCAAGAAAATGGCCGGGCTGTGGGAGTTCCCCGGCGGCAAGCTCAACCCCGGCGAGACGCCCGAGGCCGCGCTGATCCGCGAGCTGAAGGAGGAGCTGGGCATCGACGTCACCGCCGCCTGCCTGGCACCCTTCGCCTTCGCGTCCCATGCGTATGAGAAATTCCACCTGCTGATGCCGCTGTACCTGTGCCGCCGCTGGAAGGGCACGCCCACCTCGCGTGAGGGCCAGGCCCTGGCCTGGGTGCGCCCGCAGAAGCTGGCGGAGTACGAGATGCCGGCCGCCGACAAGCCGCTGATCCCGCTGCTGCGGGATTTCCTGTAGCCGCCGGTTGGGCGATACTGGCCGACCGGGCGCGGCACATGGCGCCCCACGACACCAAGCCGACGGGAGTCCGCCCATGCCCGCTACCAATCCGACCGCCTGCCTGCTGGTGATCGGCAACGAGGTCCTGTCCGGCCGCACGCAGGACGCCAATATCCGCTTCCTGGCCACCAACCTGGGCAACCTGGGCATCCCCCTGCGGGAGGTGCGCGTGATCCCCGACGTGCCGGACACCATCATCGCCACGGTGAACGAGGTGCGCGCCAAGTTCACCTATGTCTTCACCACGGGCGGCATCGGCCCGACCCATGACGACATCACCAGCGAATGCGTCGCCGCCGCCTTCGGCGTGCCCTGGGAACCGCACCCCATCGCCTGGGCCCGCATGGAAGCCGCCTATCGCCCCGGCGAGTTCAACCCCGCCCGCCAGCGCATGGCGACGATGCCGCGCGGGGCGAGCCTGATCGACAACGCGATGTCGGTGGCACCCGGTTTCCAGATCGGCAACGTCTATGTGATGGCCGGCGTGCCCCGGGTGATGCAGTCGATGTTCGAGTGGCTGGCACCGACCCTGGAAGGCGGGCAGAAGATCGAGTCCCGCGCCGTGCACGTGGTGGGCCTGCCCGAGGGGCTGCTCGCCGAACCGCTGAAGGCGATCCAGACGCGGTATCCCGACCTCGATATCGGCAGCTACCCGTTCTATCGCCCGACCGGCAACGGCGTGACGCTGGTCGCCAAAGGCATCAGCGGCCCCGATGCCGAGGCCGCGGCGGTGGAGATCACCGCGATGATCGAAGCCTTCGGCAAGACCCCGGTGGCCGGCGAGCCGCCCGATCTCGGGGGCAGCTCGGGCTGAACCCACCGCCGGCTCCGCCCCGGTCCCGCTCGGCCCCGGTCCCGATCCCGGCTGGGGGCGCGGGCGGGGGCGGGGGCAAACGGCGCGCGGATCATGGGGTCAAGCACCGTGGCACGGCGCGCCCTACCGCCCCTTCCACACCGGCTTGCGCTTCTCCACATAGGCGCGCACCCCCTCCACCCGGTCCTCGCTCGTATAGGGGCTGATGCCCTCGTTCAGGCGCAGCGCGACCGGCATCGGCAGGCCATTGGCGCGGACGGCGGTTTCCTTCATGCGCCGGATCGTCACCGGGGCGTTCTCGCAGATCGCCTCGGCCATCCGCAGCGCCTCGTTCAGCGCCTCCCCGCGCGGCACCACGCGGTTCACCAGGCCCCAGTGCCGGGCCGTGGCGGCGTCGATGTATTCGCCGAGGTACAGCATCTCGAAGGCGATCCCGCTCGGGATCAGGCGCGGCAGGATCACATTGCCGAAATGCGCCCCCTTCCCCCGCTTCGCCTCCGGCAGCCCCATCTGCACATGCTCGGCTGCGATGCGGATATCGCAGGCCAGGGCCAGCTCGCACCCTCCCGCCACCGCCGGACCGTTCAGCGCCGCGATCGTCGGTTTCACCGTCTCGTAGACGACCTCGTACAGATACCGCTCCACCCGCGACAGCAGCGGCTGGAACGGCTTGCCCGCCGCATCCGCCTGCGCCCGCTCCTTCAGGTCCGCCCCGGCGCAGAACGCCCGCTCCCCCACCGCGGTCAGCACGATGGCGCGGATCCCGGGATCGGCGCCGGCCTCCACGAAAGCCTCGATCAGCGCGTTGGACATCGCCGGCGACAGCGCATTCATCCGCTCCGGCCGGTTGATCGTCAGCACGCGGACATGCCCCCGCGTCTCGCTCAGCAGGATCGTATCGGGTTCGCTCTGGCTCATGGCTGGTTCCTCCGCTCTCGCCGCCCCGGTTTTGCGGCGCCCCCCTGGTCCAGGCAAGACCACCCGCAACCGATCAGTGGACTTGCCCCGACCACCTGGACACACTACGCCCCCGCTCCACCCGACCGGAGGTTCAGCCATGCCCGCCCCACTCCCCACGCAGGACGCGCTGCATGCGCTGTTCCACCCGCGCGCGGTGGCGGTGATCGGCGCCTCGGACGACGACACCAAGCATGGCTACATCGTGCTGAACAATGCCCGCGACGTCGGCTTTCCCGGCGGCGTGTACGGGATCTCCCGCCGGCTGAGCGCGGTGAACGGCATCCCCTGCTTCCCCTCGCTGGCCGAGGCGCCGAACCCGATCGATGCCGCCTTCCTCGCCATCCCGGCCGAGGCGGCGATCGGGGCCGTGCGCGACTGCGCCCGCGCCGGGCTGAAGGCCGTGATCGTCGGATCGGCCGGCTATGCCGAAAGCCTCGATGCCGGCGGGGCCGAACGGCAGCGGGAACTGCAGCGCATCGCCGCACAGGAAGGCATCCGCATCGTCGGGCCGAACTGCAACGGTATCTACAACGCGCACCACCCGCTCTCGATCGGCTTCAACACCGCCCACGCCAGGCGCCAGAAGCCCGGCGGGATCTCCATCTTCTCCCATTCCGGCGCCTTGTTCGACGCCATGGCCGGCCGCCTGGCCATGCTGGGCGCGGGGCTGTCGCTGTTCGCCTCGGCCGGGAACGAGGCCGACCTGTCGGTGCTGGACTACATGGAATACGCGATCGGCCATGCGCCCACACGGGTGATCGCCCTGCTGATCGACAGCCTGGAGGACGGTGCCCGCTTCCGCCGCCTGGCCGCCGCCGCCCATGCCGCGGGCAAGCAGGTGGTGGCGCTGAAGATCGGCGGATCGGCCGCCGGTGCCGCCGCCGCGGTCGCCCATTCGTCCCGCCTGGCCGGCGATGGGGCCGCCTATGACGCGCTGTTCGCCGCCACCGGCGTCGCCACCGCCCGCACGCTGGAAGGGTTCATGACCGCCGCCGCGCTGCTGGAGAGGCACGGGCGCCGGCCCGGCAAGCTGGGCGCGCTGTCCACCTCGGGCGCCGGGGCTTCGCTGCTGGCCGATCGCTGCGCCGCGCTGGGCGTCCCGCTGGCCCCGCTGACATCGGACACCTTCGCCGCCATCGATGCCCGCAAGATGTTCTCCCGCATCGGCAACCCGCTGGACATGGGCATCTTCGGCGGCATGCGCCGCGCCGGCGAGGTGCCGTCGCTGCTGATGGCAGACCCTGGCGTTTCGGTCACCGTCGGGCTGATGCACGCGATGAACCCCTGGCAGGGCGACCCGTATCGCGCCGCGCTGTCGCGCGCGGTGCAGACCTCCGGCAAGCCGTTCCTGATCGTCTGCCCCGGCGGCATGCCCGACGCCGAACGGGACCGCTACGCCGCGCTGGGCATGCAGGTGTTCACCGAGATGGACATCGTGCTGGAAGGGGTCGGCGCCATGCTGACCCCGCTGCCTGGCCCCGACGCCACCCTGCCGCAGGTCGCCCCTCGCGCGCTGCCGCTGGGGCCATTGTCGGAACCCGACAGCCTGGACCTGCTGGCCGAGTTCGACGTGCCGACCGTGCCGACGATCGCATGCGCCACGCTGGACCAGGTGCTGGAGGCAGCCGAGACCCTGGGCTATCCGGTCGTGCTGAAGGGCGTGGCCGCGGGTGTCGCGCATAAGACGGAACGCGGCCTGGTGCGGGTGAACCTGCGCGACGAAACCTCGCTGGTGCAGGCCTATGCCGCGCTGGGATGCGCGACGGTGATCGTGCAGCCGATGGTGTCCGCCGCCCTGGAGGCGATCGCCGGCGTCACCCGCGCCGACGGCGTGGGCCTGGTGCTGATGGCGGGCCTGGGCGGGGTCTTCGCCGAAGCACTGCACGATGTGGTGATGTGGCCGATTCCCGCCCGCCGCACCGCGATCGAGGCCCGCCTGGCCGACACCACGCTGGGCCGCATCCTGGCAAGCCCGCGCTGGCAGCACCGCGACGCGGCGGAACACTTCGTCGACCTGCTGCTGTCGCTGCAGCATGCCGCGCTGGCCTGCGGCGACGCGCTGCAGGCCATCGACATCAACCCCGTGATCCTGGGTGCGTGCGGCGCCGTTGCCGTCGATGCCCTGGTGGTGTCCCGCTCATGAGCGATCGTTTCACCGTGACCTATCTGGTCCGCTGCGAGGCGTCCGCGATCGAGGCGCGCGCGCAGGGCATCGCCGTCGAGCAGAGCGTCGAGATGCCGCTGGCCGCGATCGACGACCCCGCGGTGCTGGACGACATCGTGGGCGAGGTGCAGGAGATTCGCGACCTGGGCGATGGCCGGTTCGCGGTGCGGATCGGGCTCGCCACCGCCACGGTCGGGCTGGATGGCGGGCAGTTGCTGAACATGGTGTTCGGCAACACGTCACTGCACGACGACGTCACGCTGCACGACATCGCCATCCCCGATGCGCTGCTGGATGCGTTCGGCGGCCCGCGGCATGGCATCCCCACGCTGCGCCGCCGCCTGCATCTGCAGCACCGCGCCATGACCGGGTCGGCGTTGAAGCCGCAGGGCCTGCCGGCCGAACGGCTGGGGTCGCTGGCGGAACGTTTCGCGCTGGGCGGGCTGGATTTCGTGAAGGACGACCATGGGCTGGCAGACCAGGAGTACAGCCGCTTCGCCGAACGGGTGACCGCCTGCGCGCACGGCATCGCCCGTGCCGTGCGCTCCACCGGGCATCCCACGCGATATGTCCCGAGCCTGACCGGCGATCTGGATGCGATGCGCCGCCAGGCCACCCTGGCGCAGCAGCTGGACATCGATTGCGCGATGCTGGCACCGATGATCTGTGGCTTCCCCGCCATGCAGGCCATGGTGCGCGAATTCCCCGACATCGCCTTCTTCGCCCATCCCAGCCTGGGTGGTGCCGCCCGAATCGCGCCTGACCTGCTGATCGGCAAGCTGTTTCGCCTGATGGGTGCGGATGCGGTGATCTTCCCCAATTTCGGCGGCCGGTTCGGCTACTCTGCGGACACCTGCAACCGCCTGGCCGCCCATGCCCGCGACTCGGCCGATGGGCTGCAGCCAGCGCTGCCGGTGCCGGCGGGCGGCATGACCCTGGACCGCACGCACGAGATCCTTGATTTCTACGGGGCGGATACGATGTTGCTGATCGGCGGCAACCTGCTGATGGCGCGGGACGACATCACGGCCGAGGCCGAACGGTTCACCCGCGCGGTGGGCGATCACTCCCTGACACTCGAATAGGACCACGACGATGGACACTGGGCATCCGGCAGGCGCTGGGCAGTCGGAAGGCGCTGGGCAGTCGGAAGGCGCTGGGCAGTCGGAAGGCGCTGGGCAGTCGGCCAATTTCCGGCCGGTGCGGGACGGCTTCCGTTGGGACGGCGTGGCGTATCAGCCGTACAAGCAGGAAGGCAGCGCCCCGTTCAAGGACATCTCTCGCCAGGTCCTGTTCCAGGAAGCGTCGCTGGGCTGCGAGTTGCGCTATTTCGAGATGGATGCCGCCGGCTACTCGACGCTGGAACGCCACGCGCACGAGCACGCGGTGATGATCCTGCGTGGGACGGGCAGATGCATGGTCGGCACCGAGGTGCGGGATGTGAAGCAGTTCGACCTGGTGACGATCCCTGCCTGGACCTGGCATCAGTTCCGCGCGACGGCGGGCGAACCGCTGGGGTTCCTGTGCATGGTGAACCAGGCGCGCGACCGGCCGGTTCTGCCGACCGAGGATGAGCTGAAAGCGATGAAGGCCGTCCCGGCGGTGACGGCCTTCCTGGAAGGGTGACGTTGGAAGGGTGACGAAGGGGTCGCGAACCGGCGGGACCGGGGCGGAACCTACATCACCGCGATCAGCTTCGACGACATGGTGGCGCAGAAGGCGGCGAACGAGTTCGAGATCTGCGTCGTGGTCGGCACCACCAGCGCAATGCCCGTGCCGCCCACCAGCGTGGCGAGCGAGGCCGCATAGCTCGCCTGCTGGTTCGCCGCGGTGTTGCCCGAGTAGTAGATCGTCGACACCGAAATCCCCAGGCTGCGCGCATAGGCCGCCTGGTTCTGCGCCATGGTCAGCAGGTTCGCATCGGTGCAGGACGTGGTGCAGGTGGGGGTGTTGGAGGACGGCGTGGGGTAGGCCCCTTCGGTCCGCCCATAGGTGATCGAGTTCGCGTTCGGCACGCCGTCGGTGATGACCACGATATTGCGCAGCGTGTTGGAATATTGCACGTTGTCGAACAGCTGCGTGGCCCGGTAGATGCCGGCCGCCGCGTTCGATCCGCTGCAAGCCGGCATGCCGGTATTGCCGCAGGATTTCAGGGAGCTGATCTTGGTCTTGATCGCGGTATAGTCGGTCCCGACCGCCGCCAGCGTCTGCACGGCGACCTGGTAGCCGGTGAACCCGACGATGCCGTACAGCGACGTCGTGCTGGTGGAGTTCTTGATACAGTCCAGAATCGAGGTATCGGCCGAGCGCTGGTTGGCGATGCTGGAGCTGAACGAGCTGGAAAGGTCGTTCACCATGATGGTGTGGAACGGCTTGCCGGTGCCATAGCTGGCAATCGCGGTCGAGGTCAGGTCCAGCTTCGGCCGGCCATAGACCCCGCCCAGGATCAGGTTCAGCGCGTTGCTGGTGGCGTTCGTGTTGCGCACGGTCACCTTGACCGCGTCAGGGATCGTCCCGCCGCTGCTGGCCAGGCTGGTGAAGGTCTGGGTCGTGCTGTTCCAGTTGCCCAGCACGATGTCCGATGTCGGCAGCACGGTCCCGAACTTCGCGGTCGGCATGTTCGACGTCGCCAGGGTCTGCGCTGCCGAGACGATGGTCGCCGCGGAGCTGTTCGACGTGAAGTAGGTCGACAGCTTGTTGCCCCCCGCCAGGGCCGCCGCCTGCGCCGTCTGCCGCAACAGCAACTTGCGGTAGTAGATGTTCGCGGTGTCGATACTCAGCAGCCCCAGCCCGATCAGCACCGGGCACAACAGGGCGAACATGATGGCGATCGCCGCTCTGCCATCTCGCCAGAAACGCCGGACGCCGAAGGGCATGGCACCGGGTCGGTCCATCGACAGCGCGCTCGTCACGGGCAGCTTCCTTCCTTCATCAGGACGGCACTCGCCCTGATCGTCTTGCCGGTAAAGATCTGATACACATCGCCGACGGCCGCAGTGGCGCCGCTGGCGGTCAGGGTGACGGTCACGCTGGGCACCGCACAGTTCTGCGTCGCCGTCACCGTGAAGGTGCCCCACCCGGGCAGGCCGTTGCAGGCGTAGTACTCCACCTGCGAGCTGGTCAGCGAATTGCTGCAGGTGGAGGTTGCGGTGGTGTTGGCCGATGACAGCGTCCCCGTGGTCAGGCTTTTGACCTGGCCGGACGCCATCAGGCGGGCCGCGTACTGGGCGTTGTTCTGCATGGTCGTCAGCGCGGTGAACACCGTGTTGGTCGCGACGAATCCGAACAGCATGGTCAACAGCGGCGTCATCAGCAGGGCGAATTCCAGCGACGCGGTCCCGCGCCGGCACCGCCACACCTGGCGTCCCCCCCGCTCGGCCCTCGCCAGAACGCGACCGGCCCGACGACGCACAAGCGCGCGGCACACGCCGATCGGCCCTCGCATCGTCTCAGAGCGCGCATTGTGGACCATGATTTAGGACAACATCCTTTCCCGGGATCGGTCATCGACAGCGCTGCGTACCACGGATTTGGTTACAAGACCCTGTCATAACCGACATCCAACGCCAAATTGGATGACGTGAAATTAACGATTTGCCCGAGATGGCGCAATGTCCATTTTATAGACATCCCGTCGATTTATTATATTGATTGCCTTTGTGTCACCAATGCACCGGCCCGCGGCAGGACCCCGTCCCCGCCTCCCCTCCCCGCCTGGCCTCCCCGCCTGCCCCTTGGCAAGCCACCCGGCAGGCTCGTACGGTCGGGGACACCGCAGCAACCCAGGGGGAACCGCCATGGCGCCGAACACCAAGCGCGTCTTCTACGTGAAGTACCTGTCGTCACCGCTGTATGCCGAAATCCTGGCCAGGCGCCCCGATGTGCAGCTGGACCGGCTGGAGAATGACAGCCCCGACGCGGTCGCCGGCCCCATCCTGAACCAGGCGCATGTCTACCAGATCGGCGCATCCCGCCAGATCATCGGCCCGCACCTGCAGGTGACCGACGCGCTGCTGGCGCGCACGCCCAACCTGGTCGCGGTGTCGTCCAACGGCGCCGGATACGACACCGTGGATGTCGATGTCTGCACCGCGCAGGGCATCGCCGTGGTCAACCAGTCCGGCGGCAACCGCGAAGCGGTGGCCGAACACGCGCTGGCGATGATGCTGACGCTGTCGAAGCGGCTGATCGAGGCCGACCGCCATCTGCGCAGCGGCAAGGCGCACGAGCGCAATGCCTTCACCGGGCGGGAATTGCTGAACAAGACCGTCGGCGTGCTGGGAATCGGCAATGTCGGCGGGCGCCTCGCCGAGCTGTGCCAGGGTCTGTTCAGGATGCGGGTGCTGGCTTACGACCCGATGCTGACCGCCGAACAGGTCATGGCCAAGGGGGCCGAGAAGGTGGAGCTGGACGAATTGCTCGCGCAGGCGGATTTCGTGTCCGTCCACTGCCCGCTGACCAGGCAGTCCCGCAAGATGATGGGCGCGGCCCAGTTCGCCCGCATGAAGCCCGAGGCCTATTTCATCACCACCGCCCGCGGCGTCATCCACGACGAGACCGCCCGGGCCGAGGCCCTGGCCGCGAAGCGGATCGCCGGCGCCGGCCTCGATGTGTGGGAGGACGAACCGCCGCCCTCCGAGCACCCGCTGATGGCGTTCGACAACGTGCTGGTCAGCCCGCACACCGCCGGCGGCACGGTGGAGGCGCGGGAGAACATGTCGCGCTTCGCCGCCGAACAGGTGCTGCAGATCCTGGATGGCAGGCGCCCGCCGCGCCTGATCAACCCCGAGGTCTGGCCTGCCTATCGCGAACGTTTCGCCCGGATCATGGGGGTTTCACCCGACGCCTGAAGCGCGGCCCGACGCGGGGGATCAGGCCTTCAGCGCGGACCGCCGCCCGTCTGGCGGGCGTGCCATGCCATGAAGCGGTCGGCGTTTTCCACCGCTTCCCGCTCCATCGCGGCGTGGTCACCCACATAGGCGGCGGCGAAGCCCTCGATCCCCAGGCGCTGGTATTGCATGACATGCGTCAGCTCGTGCGCCCACAGCTTCAGATCGGTCTGTGCCGCCTTCTCCTGGCGGAACAGGATGACATCGCCCAGCGTCATCGCCGCGGCGTCGCCATAGGTGAAGGCCAGCGACGGCAGCGTGATGACGCCGCTGCCGCGCCCGCTGGCGAAGCGCGCGCGCTGCAGCAGTGCCGGGGGAAAATACCCCAGCAGGCCCCGATAGATGGCGGGCGGGACCGGGCGGACCCCGTCGGCGATGGCGCGCTCGCGAGCGGACTGGACCATCCTGGCCAGCACCCCCGCCGCATACTCCACCAGCGCCGGGGCGATCTGCGGTTCGGCACGAACCGGCAGCGCCCAGGACAGCCCGGCGAGCAGCAACGACCTGCGCATGGAACCAACTCCCTCGTCTGATGGCCGGGACAGGACCATGCCGGCGCGTCGAAACATCGACTGAATTGTGGCGCGATCGCGGTGCGCGCGATGCGGGCCGCATGGCTGCCCCACGATCGTTGCGGACCTGCCGCGCTCCGTTCCCATCGCCGGCAAATCGCATTACGCTGCCGGCAGGTCCTGGGGGGAACGACGATGATGTGTGCCGCCGACACCGTGATCGCGGTCACGGCGAACCACCCCGCATGACCATCGGCCCTGATGCATGGTGACCCCGATGTTCCATGTGATCCATTACGACACGATCGGCTCGACGAACGACGAGGTCCGCCGCCTGGCCGCCGCCGGCGCGCCGCACGGCACGGTGGTGCACGCGGATGAACAGACCGCCGGGCGCGGGCGGCTGGCGCGGGCCTGGTTCAGCCCGCCCGGCAACCTGTACGTCTCGATCCTGCTGCGGCTGGACCTGCCGGCCGCCCGCGTGGCAGAGCTCAGTTTCGTGACCGCCGTCGCGGTGGCCGAGGCGGTGAAGGCGCTGCTGCCCGACCGTGTCGAAACGATTGTGAAATGGCCGAACGACGTGCTGGTGGCGGGCGGCAAGATCGCCGGCATCCTGATCGAGAACGCAGACGGCATCGTCGTGATCGGCGTCGGGCTGAACGTGCTGCACGCGCCGTCCTCGGCCGGGTACAGGACGGCGTCGCTGGTCGCCGCGGGGGGGCTGGCCTCGGTCGACAGCGCGCGCGACCTGCTGCTGGGCGCGCTGGGCCGCGACCTGGCGCTGTGGCAGGACCAGGGTTTCGCGCCGATCCGCGACGCCTGGCTCGCCGCGAGCTTCCCGCCCGGCACGCCGCTGAAGGTCAACGTGCAGGGCCGCGCGGTCGAGGGGCGTTTCGGCGGGCTGGACCCGGATGGCGCGCTGCTGCTGGACACGCCGCACGGGCGCCAGCGCATCGTCACCGGCGATGTGGGCCTGGGCTGATGTCGATACATGCGTCATCGGGCACGCCGCCCCCTTCCCCGCGCCCCGCCCCGCCGCTACCGTGACCGCAGGACAAGGAAACGCCGACGCATGATCAACAAGTTCGTCGCCTCGATGGCTGACGCCATGGCGGGCATCAAGGATGGGTCCACGGTGCTGCTGGCGGGATTCCAGGCGGGCATGCCGGAACAGCTGGTGCACGGCCTGATCGAACAGGGCGCGCGGGAGCTGACACTGGTGTGCAATGCCGGCGGGCGGTCCGACGGCGTGATCTCGGACATCCTGGCCACCGGGCAGGTCCGCAAGCTGGTGTGCAGCTTCGTGCGCGCCGACAGCACCGCCGGGCGCCGCTTCCAGGACGGCACGCTGGAGCTGGAGATCGTCCCGCAGGGCACGCTGGCCGAACGCATCCGCGCCGGCGGGTCGGGTGTGCAGGCATTCTTCACCCCCACGGGCGCCGACACCGTGCTTGCCGAGGGGCGGGAAACGCGGGTGATCAACGGTCGCAACTGCCTGCTGGAATATCCGATCCGCGGCGATGTCGCGCTGATCGATGCCTGGCAGGCGGACCGCTGGGGCAACCTGACGCACCGCGAAAGCGCGCGCAACTTCAACCCGATCATGGCGATGGCCGCCGACCTGGCGATCGTGCAGACGCGGCATGTCGTCGAACTCGGGGAATTGCCGCCCGAGCACATCCATACCGCCGGCGTCTTCGTGCAGCGCGTGCTGCATCTTCCTGCCTGAAGGAGGTCCGAGCATGGCCGACACCGAATTCCAGCCGCTGGATCGCAACGGCATCGCCGCCCGCATCGCCCGCGACATCCCCGAGGGATGGTTCGTCAACCTGGGCATCGGCATCCCGACCGGCGTGTCCGACTTCGTCCCGCCCGACCGGGAAGTGATCTTCCATGCCGAGAACGGCGTCATCGGCATCGGCCCCGCCCCCGCCGCGGGGCAGGAGAATCCGTACCTGGTGAATGCCGGCGTGCAGCCGATCACGCTGCGCACCGGCGGCGCCTATGTCCATCATGCCGACAGCTTCGGCATCGCCCGCGGCGGCCACCTGGACCTGTGCGTCCTCGGCTCGTTCGAAGTCTCCGAAACCGGCGACATCGCCAACTGGGCGCGCTCGGCCGCCGACCCGACGCGCCAGATCGGAGGCGCGATGGACCTGGCCGTGGGCGCGCAACGCTGCTGGGTGGCGATGGAACACAACACCAAGGGCGGCGGGGCGCGCATCCGGCGCGCCTGCTCGTACCCGCTGACCGCCAAGGGCGTCGTGAAGCGTGTCTATACGGACCTCGCGGTGCTGGACGTGACGCCCGACGGGTTCGTGGTGATCGACATGATCCCCGGCATGACGCGGGACATCCTGCAAGCACGCACCGAAGCCACGCTGCGCTTCGCATGATCACCGGGATCGCGGTCCGATCCCGCGCCCCGCTGCTGGATGGCGCCGGCTTCGGCGCGGCGGGCGCGCTGGAGCGGATCGAGGGTACCGCGACCGGCACGCTGGATCCCGCGCATCCGGCCAATCGGGGCATCGCGCTGCTGGACCGCGCACCGCGCGATGCGGCCGGGCTGGTGCGCTACAGCACCGATTTCGTGCTGCTGCGCCCGGCCGATCCGGCACGCGGCAACGGGCGGCTGCTGTACGAGGTCAACAATCGCGGCCGCATCATGATGATGCACAACCTGTGCGCGGGTTCGCCAGGCAATCACTGGAACACCCGCGCCGAGCTCGGCAATGCGCTGCCCCTCCGGCTCGGGTTCTCGGTACTCTGGAGCGGGTGGGACGCCGGCGCGCCGCACTCCACCGGGCTGTCGCTGGACACACCCGCCATCGCCGGGCTGACGCGGCGCATCCGGGAAGAATTCGTCTCGGGCACCAGGCTGGGCGTCCATCAGACCTTCCGCCTGTCGCACGAAGCGGCCTCGACCGACGCGACGGTGACGCTGCGGCGGACGCAGGATGCGGAGCGGCGGGCGGTGGCGTTCGCATTCGCCGACGCACGCACGATCCGCCTGCTGCCGGCGGGCGCCGAGGCCGAGACCGGATCGATCTACGAAATCCGCTACGAGGCGACGAACCCGCGCGTGCAGGGCATCGGCTTCGCCGCGACGCGCGACCTGGTCAGCCATCTGCGCCGCCATGGCGAGGCGCTGTGCGGGCGGGGGGTGACGCACACGCTGGCGTTTGGGATCTCGCAGGCCGGGCGGTATCTGCGCGACCATATCGCGCAGGGTTTCAACGCCGACGAGGATGGACGCCGCGTGTTCGACGGCGTCCAGATCCATGTCGCCGGCGCCGGGCGGGTGTTCCACAATACGCCCTTCGCGCAACCGTTCCGCACGCGGACCCGGCACGAGGATCATGACTTCCCCGAAATAGAGTTCCCGTTCTCCCCCACCGCGCAGCACGACCCGATCACCGGCGCGCACGGGGCATTGCTGCGCGGCGACGGGACGGATCCGAAGCTGATCGAGACCAATACCTCGACCGAGTACTGGCAGAAGGGCGCGTCGCTGCTGCACACCGATCCGCTGGGCACGCGCGATGTGGCGCTGCCGGCCG
>CAYZKM010000024.1:0-21450 GCA_964478525.1 uncultured Bifidobacterium sp. | reverse complement strand
GACGGCGGCTCGCTGCATGTCGGGGATCACGCCCGCCCCGCCGCCCAGGGCGAGCATCGACAGCCCGGCGAACAGCAGCGCGAGCTGGATCAGGGTGGTGATCATCGGTTGCGGGTCCACAGGGCGAGCAGCAGGCTGACCGGCATCATCACCGCCAGCACATGGATCAGGCGGTAGCCGAGTATTCCGATTGCGATGGTGATGATGGCAACGACCAGGGCCTGGGCGATGCCGGCGATATTGCGCCGGGACAGCCGGATGCCGGTGCCCAGGTTCAGCCCGATCGCCACCGCGCCCATGCCGGACAGCGCCAGGCTGAACCAGCCGCCGCTGGGCAGGCCCTGCATGCGCCAGTAGATGGCGCCAAGGATCAGCACGATCACCAGCGGCACCGCCGTCAGGCCCCAGAAGGTCGCGACCGCGCCGGGCAGTCCGCGCAGCTGCGTGCCGATGAAGACCGCCAGGTTGACGTTGGTTGCACCTGGCACGAGCTGTGACAGCGCATAGCCGGACAAGAATTGCTGGTCGTCCATCCAGCCGCGGCGCTGCACGACCTCTCGGCGGGTCCAGGCGGCCAGCCCGCCGCCGAAGCTCATCAGGCCGATGCTGACGAAGCCCATGAATAAGGCCGCCAGGCTGGGCTGGCGTGTGTCGCGATTCCCCATCGCGCCATTCAACGCCTTCCCGTGTAGACTGCCCAGCGGCAAGAAGGGACGATGTGATGGAATACCGGTTGCTGGGTCGAAGCGGGCTGCGCGTGTCGCCGCTGTGCCTGGGCACGATGATGTTTGGCGGGCCGACGGACGAGCCGACCGCGGCCCGTATCGTGGCGCGGGCGCGCGAGCAGGGGGTGAATTTCATCGACACCGCCGACGGCTATACCGGTGGCCGGTCCGAGGAAGTGGTCGGGCGGGCGATCAAGGCGGACCGGTCGTGGTGGGTGCTGGCGACCAAGATCTTCAACCCGACGGGGCAGGGGCCGAATGCACGCGGGCTGTCGCGCCGGCACGTGCAGCACGCGGTCGAGGCGAGCCTGCGGCGATTGGGCAGCGAGGTGATCGACCTTCTGTATCTGCACAAGGAAGACCACCGCACGCCGCTGTCCGAGACCGTGCATGCGCTGGCCGACCTGATCCGGGCCGGCAAAATCCGGTATTTCGGCGTATCGAACTATCGCGCCTGGCGCGTGGCCGAGATCTGCCGCCTGTGCGACGAGGCCGGCATCGACCGCCCGATCGCCAGCCAGCCTTTGTATAACGCGCTGAACCGGGAGGTGGAGGTCGAGCACCTGCCGGCCTGCGGGTATTTCGGCCTGGGGGTGGTGCCGTACAGCCCTCTGGCCCGCGGGGTGCTGACGGGGAAATACCGCCCCGACGTGCCGCCCGAGCAAGGCACGCGCGCCGGGCGGCAGGACCGGCGGATGCTGGAATCCGAATGGCGGCCCGAGAGCCTGCATATCGCGCAGGAGATCGCCAGCCACGCGCGCGGGCTGGGCGTGACGCCGGGCCAGTTCGCGATGGCATGGGTGCTGAACAACCGCCTGGTGACGGCCGCGGTGGCCGGCCCCCGGACCGAGGCGCAGTGGGAGGATTATGTCGGTTCCCTGGCCTGCCGGGTCGGAGCGGCGGAGGAGGCGCTGGTCGACCGGCTGGTCAGCCCGGGCCATCCGTCGACGCCGGGATATAACGATCCGGCCTATCCGCTGGAGGGGCGGCCGGCCCGAGGGTGATCCCGGGTTGCTGTTGAACGGGGCTTCTAGGGGTGGCGTGGATTTGGTATAGGGAGAGGGTGTGTCCCCGTAGCTCAGCAGGATAGAGCACAGGATTCCTAATCCTGGGGTCGTGAGTTCGAATCTCGCCGGGGACGCCAATTCGGAATTACCACAGCAGATCCTGCCAATTCAGAGTGTCACGCCGGCACCTCTGAACTGCGCAGCGGCGGGACATTAAGTAAAACCTGACAACACGACAAGCATTACCGGAACCACCACGCCAGGTCGTCTTGTCATCAATGACGTGGCCTGCGCCGAACTCTCAGTCGGATTCCCGAAGATCGGGGAAGTCGATGCCGTCCTGGCGGACGCGGACTTCGCGCTGGAACAAACCCTGCGCGAGGCGCTGTTTCTGGCCGGCAAGGCATGTCAGCGATACCGCGCCGGTGGGGGCGTCCACACCGGCGCGGTGCCGGATTTCCGTATTCGCACCCGCGCCGCTGTCGACCCGGGATGCGCGGCGTTTCCGGGCAATATTTCTCAGGTCCCGATCTGATCGCGCGCTTCGACCATCATTCCGTTCAAGCCCGTATTCTGTCATGTAATCATCGTCAACCATGGGACGCACTCAGCGCCCGACGTGAGGAAGCCTCTCGCATGAAAACCATCGCGGCCGTCCAGACCACGCTCAACGGCGACCTCGTCCTCGACGAGATCGACCTGCCCGATCCGGCCCCGGACCAGGTCACTGTCAAGCTGTACTCCAGCGGCGTGTGCCATTCACAGTTGCACCAGATGCACAACGGCGCTCTCGACCGCCCCCTGCTGCTCGGCCATGAGGGCACGGGCGTGGTGACGCGGATCGGCCGCGACGTCACGCACGTGAAGGCCGGTGACCTGTGCATCGTGACCTGGGTGCCGCGGACACCCATTCGCGGCGCCGCCCCGCGCACGGTCACCGGCGCGACCTTCCAGGGCCAGACTGCGCACGCCGCTGTCTACACCTGGGCGCGCGATGTGCAGGTCAGCGGGGACCTGGTGGTGCCGATCGCCAATGACCAGCCACGGGATCTGAGCTGCATCGTCGGCTGCGCGGTGCTGACCGGGGCCGGCGCCGTGCTGCACACGGCGGGTGTGCGCGCCGGCCAATCGGTCGCCGTGTTCGGTGCGGGCGGGGTCGGCATCTCGGCCATCCAGGCCGCCGCCATCGTCGGCGCCTACCCGATCATCGCGGTCGATCTCGACGACAAGAAGCTGGAATTCGCGAGGCTCTTTGGCGCCACCCACACCGTCAACGCCTCGGGCAACACCGATCCGGTCATGGCGATCCGCGACATGACCAGGGGCGGCGTCGACTACGCCTTCGATGCCATCGGCCGGCAGCGCACCATCGAGCAGATTCTGCAGGCGACGCGGTCCGGCGGCGTCGGCGCTGATAATTTCGGCGGCACGGCGGTGCTGATCGGCATCCCGCAGGAGACGGTGACGCTCGATCCGGCGCTGTTCACCTCGGGCCAGCGCATCTTCCGCGGCAGCCTCGGTGCCGCGTTCCCGGATCGGGATTTCAGCATGTATCTGCGCTGGTATCAGGAAGGCCGCTTCCCGCTCGATCGCCTGATCACGCGCCGCTACACGCTTGAGCAGATCAACGAGGCCTGCCACGACCTGCACAGCGGCGCGATTCTCGGACGAGCCATCCTGGAGTACTGACACATGGAGCACGCGGCAGCGAGGGCTGCCGCGTGTATCCCCGGTCCCCCTGACTGGAGCGTGTGCTACGACCGCCCGGCTGAGCGTGCGGCTTTACGGTGCCTGTTTCCCAATGGTGGTGCTGATTGCACAGATGGACTGGTCCGAGCGTCTGCCCGCTAGATGAGGGAGGCCTCCCTATGATCGGCGTCCGGTGTGTGATGAGCCGTCTGACCACGCTGGGCACGGAACAATTGAATGTCAGGCGGTTCTTCCTCGGTGGGCGCATCCCGGCCGGGGCCCTCACGGATCATGACTACGCGCTGCGCAACGCGACGGTGTGAGCAACCGCAGCTCCGCACCGGTGGGTCGCTCGGATAGTGTAGCTTGTCACGGTCGTAGCGGTGACGGCTTTCTGTCGTCCATATCGGACACCTAGCAGGCCGGTGCCCTGCGACGAATCACTGAACCTTCGAGCCGGATCAACCACGTTCCTCTAACCGATTCAGATGACTGCCAGACTCTTCGGATGGATACTCAAAGATTGAAAGTCGCAGCCACCTGCCGGTACGCTTGAACCGATACAAATTCGGAATAAAAATGATCCCTAATCCAATGCACGTCGAATGAAAGCTATAGCCTTGTCGCCAAACCGCCGGGCCATACAATCGGCATAATTCACTCCCGTGCAAATAGCTAATCTGTTGGGATCAAGAACATACATGGCACCGGCGATGAAAATAACCTTCTCGTTGATCATCAAATTGAGAACAGATTGGCCAGAACCTTTAGTCATTCGAGCGTGATCGAGCTTGTCCCGGTAGCGGCGAAGGCTGCCCTTGCTGTGGGACCGGAAGGCGATGACGAATTTCCGCAGTCGGCGTAACGCCTCGTCGACCCGTGGGTCGGCTACCGGCGACGAATCACTCGCAAAGCTGGTCCAAGGGTGACTGCGTACCCCGGGCCAAGAAGCCGAAAGAGAGACCTTGCCTCGCACAAGCGGCACTGAGGTAATCACCCCGTCATACTGAGCGGCCTCAAGAAAAACCGCAGCGTCGTCACGATCTTGCACCGTTTCAACGATCAGCTTGTTCGCGGTAATGGCCAGTGTCTCGCATTGAACGCTGATCGGGGCGATAAGCAGCGCCTCCGGTCCCGGCCCAAACTCTACGCGCGTATACGGGACGCTTATGTCAACATCCTCAACCTGCGCCCCCAGGCAAATCGGCCCCGTCTGGTCCGATTGAAAACGCAGATATTTCGGGCTGGTACTGTCGCGGCGCCCAAGTGTGATCTCGACCTCGGCGCGCAAAATTTCATCCTCTGAACCTTCTTCGGGCGCCTCAACGAGTAGACTCGCGGTATCCCCAAGTGAAAGCCGAGCCCGCAGCGAGGCGTAGATAATCCCAATATGCTCCGGTGGCAGAAATGCGGTCTCGCCGTCATTTTCATGAGGCGTGTAGAATTCCGCCAGAAACGGGTTCGCCGAAGAGGATCCGCGCGTCAATTCGTGATCGAGGGCGACTTTGGCCGAATTAGCCTGCTTCAACGCCCGCACAGCAACAACGGCATCAAACACCGCCGAGGACGGCTCGTCGCGTCCACTAAGAAATGGATGCTCAGGAACCCATGTCTTCAATGCCGTATCATATATGCGCGCATCCTCGGAACTGAGTGCAGCCATGCTCGGTGGTGGTAAGCGATAAACACGGGATGCCAAATGGTCCAACTGCTCGTCCGCCGAGTACAATTTTTCGGTCAGGTTCGGATCGTTGAATTGCAGACCTGTAAGTTTATTCCGTTCCCGTTCCAGGATCGCAAAAACAACATCATTGAGAGTAACGGGCTGAGAACCCGCCTCAGTCAAAGCTACGAGCACGCTCGCATTTGGTTCATCTATCACCCGCTTCGCGACTGCCTGGAGGACCGGAGCGTAGCCCGCAAAGTGATCTCCATCAGTTTCGGTCTGCTCGCGAAGACGTGCCAGGATTTGCTCGATCGCCTTTCGCTCAGTAGCCGAATGCGCACTGGTTGGGCGATTTGCGCGTAATACGGCGACGGCAAAGTCAGTCGCGGCCTCCGGACCGTAATATCCAATCTCAAGGACCGGTGTGCCGTCGCCGAGGATAACCCACGCGTCCTGGATGGCTCCGGTTCGGCCGAATAGTACCGTCGGCACTCGACGGTCGCGCGAAAGCTGGTGGATATCGCGAAGGTATGTCTCGAACGCTTCCTGGGTGACGCGGAGACGTGCTTCGTCAAGGCCGTCGATGAGAATACCGACGGTGTTCGCTTGCCAGTTATCATAGAGCTGTGACTTAACCAACCCGCCAACGAGCGAGTTGGAGCCAACGGGCTCCGCTTTCGCAAGATCGACATAGACGGCGCCGGTCTCGAAGGCGACTTGGCGTGCGAGCGTTGACTTGCCGACCGCTCCTGGCGCAGATACGAGCAAGATTGGCGACGTGAACGGATCGGTGTTCGCACTCAATGCATCGCTGAGGGAAAGCGGTGCCTCCTTGAATGTGGAAAGGCCCTCTGTAATGAATGACCAGCCATCAATCAGTTTTGCAGATGCCATTCGCTGTACCGGTAAGCGGTGGCGCCAGAACTCTTGAATCGTAAAGTCGACCATTCAATCCTCATCATAAGTCAATGCGCAGGCAAGGAACCTTTGGTCGCCCGAGTTCACATTCACGCACGTCGGCTACAACAACTCAATATTTCGGCGGCCATCTCGGTTGGTGTTTCGCCAAAAGAACATAGCGGCTGTCGGGGCGAACGGACAAGCCCCGCGGAACTCAGCTTGGATCAAGACCGGTCATTGTAACCCGTAGCGCCGACGGTATTATAATCACTGTCAGACCCCAACCGCAATGCTCTGTCCGCCGAACAGGTCACGGTGGTCCGTTCCAGTTTGGGTCCGTATGGTTACAAGACAGGTGTCAAACGGATCGTCGCAGCGGGCCAGAAGCCAGATCGGCACAGAGGTAGACCGGGAGATCATCGAACGATCACGCCGTACCCGGCTTTCCCAAGCATCCCGTTTTGTGTCCCTGCGGTCCCTCCGGAACCCTGTGTCCATCTAACGATGACAGGCGCTGAGGCAGGCTCCGCCCCTACCCGGGCATGCGTTCGATATCCGCCCCGCACGCCGCCAGCTTCTGCTCGACCGCCTCGTACCCGCGGTCCAGGTGGTAGACGCGGCTGACCACCGTCTCCCCCTTGGCCGCCAGGCCTGCCAGGATCAGCGACAGCGACGCCCGCAGGTCGGTGGCCATGACCGGCGCGCCCGACAGCGATGGCACCCCGCGCACGATCGCCGATGCTCCGTGCACGTTGATCCGCGCACCCATGCGGTTCAGCTCTGGCACATGCATGAAGCGGTTCTCGAAGATGGTTTCGGTCACCATCGACGCGCCCTCGGCCACCGACATCAGCGCCATGAACTGCGCCTGCATGTCGGTCGGGAACCCGGGATAGGGCTCGGTCATCACATCCGCCCCGTGCAGCCCGTTCAGGCGGCGCACCATCAGCCCGTCGGGCTGTTCGGTGATGTCCACCCCGGCCTCGCGCAGGATGCGCACCGTCGCGCCCAGATGCTCCAACTGCGCATTGCGTAGGAACACCGACCCGCCCGAGATCGCCGCCGCGCAGGCATAGGACCCGGTCTCGATCCGGTCGGGGATGATGCGGTGCTCGCCGCCGTGCAGGCGGTCGACGCCCTCGATCACCAGCTTGTCGGTGCCGATGCCCTCGATCCTTGCGCCCATCGTGACCAGGCAGTGCGCCAGGTCGGCGATCTCCGGCTCGCGCGCCGCATTGGCCAGCACCGTGCGGCCATCGGCCAGGGCGGCGGCCATCAGCAGGTTCTCGGTTGCGCCCACGGACACGAACGGGAACACGATATTCGCCCCGCGCAGCCGCCCCTCGATCCTGCCGTCGATATACCCGGCGTCCAGGTTGAACCGGGCGCCCATCTGTTCCAGCCCCTTCAGGTGCAGGTCCACCGGCCGGGTGCCGATCGCGCATCCACCTGGCAGCGACACCCGCGCTTCCCCCGCGCGGGCCAGCAGCGGGCCCAGCACCAGGACGGATGCGCGCATCTTGCGCACGATGTCGTACGGGGCCTCGGTATTGGTGATCGGCCCGCCCAGCGACAGGGCACGCCCGGCATTGTCCAGCGCGTCCACCGCGATGCCGTGCTGCGCGAGCAGGGCGGCCATGGTCTGGATATCGGCCAGGCGCGGTACGTTCGACAGCACCAGGCGGTCGTTGGTCAGCAGCCCCGCGGTCATCAGCGGCAGGGCGGCGTTCTTGGCTCCCCCGATGGCGATTTCCCCCGACAGCGGGCGGCCGCCACGGATGCGAATACGGTCCATGTGCTACATCCTCGGCAACGCGACACCGCGCTGACCCATGTATTTGCCCGCCTTGTCGGCGTAGCTGGTTTCACAGGGCTCGTTCCCTTGCAGGAACAGGAACTGGCAGATCCCCTCATCGGCGTGGATCTTGGCGGGAAGAGGGGTGGTGTTCGAGATCTCGATCGTCACCTGGCCTTGCCACTCGGGTTCCAGCGGGGTGACGTTCACGATGATGCCGCATCGCGCATAGGTGGACTTGCCCAGGCAGATCACCAGCACGTCGCGCGGGATGCGGAAATATTCGACCGTATGGCCCAGGGCGAAGCTGTTGGGCGGGATGATGCAGGTCTTGGTCTTGCGGTCGACGAAGCTGGTCGGCGTGAAGTCCTTGGGGTCCACCACGGCGCTGTCGATGTTGGTGAACACCTTGAACTCATCGGCGATGCGCGCGTCGTAGCCATAGCTGGACAGGCCATAGCTGATCACCCCGTCGCGCTTCTGCGCCTCGACGAAGGGTTCGATCATGCCATGGTCCGTTGCCATGCGGCGGATCCAGCGGTCGGACAGGACGGGCATCGCGGGTGCGGTCTCCATGCCGGGGACGGGGTCGACGGGATCGTCTAGCCCATGATTTCGCGCCGCAGCAAACGGTCAGTGCGCGGGCCAGCCGCTCTTTCCCCCGGCACCGGTGTAACGTGTGCCCGCCAGGCGGGACATAGGCGTGAAACGCAGCTACGACGGACCTGTCATGACCCAGCCGAGCACTGCCACGATCCCTCGCCCGCCGCGCGATGTCCGCATCGATGTGATCCGCGGGTGGCTGCAACTGACCATCTTCGCCAGCCACGCGACCGGGTCGTTCCTGGGGACCTGGCTGATCCACAAGGCGTGGGGCCTGTCGGACAGCTCCGAGCAGTTCATCTTCCTGTCCGGCTTCATGCTGGGATCGGTGCAGGCCCGCCGGGTGGTGATGCAGGGCTGGCGGGCGGGTGCGCGCGACATGGGGGTCCGCGCGCTGGGGTTGTATCGGACCCATCTGCTGGTCTTCGTGCTGTTCGGGCTGATGATCGCGGTGGCCGCCAAGTCGGGCGTGTTCCCTGACGAACTGAGACGCCTGGGCTGGGGTTTCATGCTGGACCACCCGTGGCGGGCCGTCCCTGCTGCCCTGGCGACGCTGTACCTGCCGGAATATGTCAACATCCTGCCCGTGTTCGTCTGGTGCATGGCGGTGCTGCCGCTGTTCGGCTGGCTGGAGGCGCGCGCCGGCGCCTGGTCGCTGGCGGTGCCGCTGGGGGTGTGGGCCTCGGTCTGGCTGTTTGGCCTGGCCCCGCCTGCGACGGGGGCGGATCACGGGCTGGGGTTCAACCCGTTCGCCTGGCAGGTGCTGTTCATGATCGGCGCCTGGCTGGGCCGGCGCAGCCTGCTGCTGGGGGAGGCGTTGCCCGCCTGCCGCTGGCTGACGGTGGGCGCGGTGGCGCTGGTGCTGTTCAGCCTGTGGCTGCGGCTGGGCTGGTACGGGTTCGTGCCGGGTGGGGCGCCTCTGCCCGACATGGAGGTGCTGTGGAACAAGAACGACCTGGCGCCGGTGCGCCTGGCGCATGCGCTGGCTCTGGCCTGGCTGGTGGCGTGCTGGGTGCCGAAGGACCGGCCGTGGATGCATGGCGTGGTCGGGCGGTGGCTGGCGATGGGGGGGAAATACAGCCTGCAGGTGTTCTGCCTGGGGCTGTTCCTGGCCTGGATCAGCACGGCGGTGTTCCGGCTGTGGCCGGCGGCGATGGTGTGGACGGACCCGCTGGCGATGGCGCTGGGGTGCTTTTTGCTGCTGGCGTTCGCGCAATGGCTGGACCGCCGCCGGGACATCCCCGCCAGGCCCATCCCCGCGCCCGCCGAGGCCGAGACCGTCCGGCCGGGGTAGGGGGCTGTCGACAATTCCGCCCCCAGCAGGCGCTTCTGCCGATCCGCCATGAAGGCGTGGAACTTGTCCGCCCGCAGCAAAGCGGGATCGATCAGGTCGCTGGCCAGATAGGCATCGAGCTTGTCGGGCGCGATCGGGGGGGTGGAGCTGTTGCCCTTTTCCAGTTTGCCGAGATAGTCCGATGGGGCAACGCCGCCGATGATCCGGTTCGTCCGATAGGACAGAGGTGTCTTGTTGATGATCGAGTCGAAGTCCGCGGGACTGATGCGCTGTGCCTTGCACCAGTCCTGCGGGAAAATGTGATGGATATCGACATTCTCGCCGAAGAACACTGTATGGTCGAACTTCTGGCCGGACCGGAAATCCTGGGCACCATGTCCCCACATATCTCCCTGGCCTCGGTCGCTCATTGTCCGGCGTTATCGGCCCATTGAGAAGGGGGCTCAAATTCCTCCACGGAAACGACCATCACCACGCCACTCCCATGTCTATTGATGGCCCTGGAATTGATCCGTCAGGAGGCGGAGGCCCAATGGGGATCGGTCTTCACGACAGTGCATTCTGCAGCGCCTGCATGAGAACGGTGCCGATCGGAGTGCCCCAGCCGGTGCAGGCATCCCAGCCCGCCTGGGCCTCGTACCCCACCTGGTCCGTGCCGGGCGGAATGTTGTTCCCCGCGGTGATGTCGGTGAATGCGCCGGCATTGGACGACGTGTCATAGATCACGCCATGGATCACCGCGCCCACCCCCACCGGCGTGGTCTGCGGGCCGTAGCCAAGCGCGCAGTTGATCCTTGCGATCAGCGAAGCCCAGAGCGGCGAGCAGGCGCTGGTGCCCACACAGCTGGTCAGCCCCTGGCCGAAGCCGGCGACGTCAGGGACGGCGCGTCCTGTCAGCGCCACGCCGGCCGTGTTGGTGACCGGCATCAAACCGGCCTGCCAGCTGGGGACCGCGTTCTCGTAGGTTGTGTTCACCCCGCCGCCCGATGCCATCCACACCAGCGCGCCATTCTTCTCGATATAGTCCCACCATACCTGTGCCGTCGTGTTGGTCGGATCGGTGTCGGTCGGCACGAAGACACCGCCGACCGCCAGCGCATAGGGGCTCGACGCCGGGTAGGCGACCCGGCTGGCCCCGGAATCTCCGGACGCGAAGCACGGCGTGACCCCCGTTGCGCGTGCCTTCTCCAACGCGGCATCGAGACTGTTGACCGTGCCGGTTTCCCAACATTTGTATGGACGGCCGAAGCTGCAGGTGGTGACGTTGCACTCAGACGTCGCCCGCTGGACCGCCTCGACGATGTCCGCCTCGTCAGAGATTGCCAGATAGACCCTGATCGTGGCGTCGGGCACGAAGGTGTGCACGATTTGCGTGTCCATCATCAGCTCGTCGGATACGGTCCCATTCGTCTGCCCGCCGATCAGGATGATCTCGGCATCCGGCCGCTTGCTGACATCGATCCCGATCGACCCTTTCGGCCCCCAGCCAAGAACGCCCACCACCTGGCCGGCACCCGTGTTGTCGGGGAAAGCGAACATCTCCGCCACCTGGTTGAAACTGTAGACCTTGCAGGCGATGGGCGTGTCCATATCGGCGTCTCCACGGTTGGCGGCGCCAGAATGGTCCATCGGACTGACAATGCAAGGTTGTGCAATGCCTCCGCCGACTGCGTCCCGGTGTACGGGATCATGGGTTCGCCAATCCGTCAGCGCGCGCAGCCGCCCGCGCCAATCATCACATGGAATTGGCCACAGCGCATTACCGTAACGAGCGGTTCTGCGTTAGGATCCCGGTCGGCGTGTTTCAGGCATATGGTCCGAATGGCGGCAGATGAACAGTGAAGACATCAAGAACTGGGTGGCAACCGCATCGATCCTGGTAGGGGGAATTTGGGTCCTTTACCAATGGAACACGATTTTTCCGAAAACGAAATCAGAAGTGACGATCAGCGCGGCCGCACTGCGCGCCCGGACGCTTGGCGACATCTCGGTGACCCTGGTCCCAACGCCGGACGGGACCGCGCCGACGACGGCTCAAGGGGAGGACTTCTCACAAGCCTGTCAGAAGGAACAGGCGACCCGCATGCTGATTCAGATACCGGCGCGGATCGTCCTGCGATTCACCAGCAACGCCCCGATCCCGGTGCGGGTGGAGGTGACCGATTTGCTGTTGATGGAAATGGCCGCTCGGGTGCCGGCTGTGATGACCGCGGGCAAGCCGCCGATTTTCATCGCAGACACGCTGGGCCCGGTTCAGTCGGCGCCCTTGCCGGAGGGGGCTTTTCTGGGTGGATTGCGGTGGACCCATGTAGAGCCGCAGGGGAGTAGTGTCCTGGCAATAGTCGGGGCGCTGAACCTGCCATTTTCCTGTGGCGCCGGCGGATCGTCCTGGACAGCCGCGGAATTCGCGATTGGGCTGAAGGCAAACGTGCGTGCGATCGACATCAGCGGCACTCTGGGCGAGATCGTGGACCGCTATTTCTACCAGGTGTGCCGCGTCAATGCCGATGGCGGCAGCACATGCGCCATTGCCAAGGCGGCGACCGGCGATGCGCCAACCGAAACAGGGTCGACCTTCAAGGTGTTCGGACAGTAAGCAGTCGCGGCGCGCGCCGGCAACCCGATCTCACCCGCGCGGCGGCGCAAGGGTCGGATCCGGCGCCACACGAACCAAGGTCTTGCCGAAGTTCTCGCCACGCAGCATCTCGGCAAACGCGGTGGGGATGGCCTCGAACCCCTCGCGGATATCCTCGCGGTAGCGGACCTCGCCGGCGGCGACCCAGGGTGCCATCTCGGCGAGGAACGCGTCGTGCCAATCCGCCACATACGCACCGACCGAGAGGTTCCGCACGCGCACGCCGCGGGCTTCGGCGCGGTGGCGTACCTGGGCTTTCGCGTCCTCGCCGGCCGCATCGCCGTAATGCGCGATCAGTCCGCAGATCGTCATCCGCGCGCCCGGGCGGAACAGCGGCAGCACCGCCTCGAACACCGCGCCCCCGACATTCTCGAAATACACATCGATGCCGGTCGGGCAGGCGGCCTTCAGATCCCGCGCGAAACTGGGCGACAGGTGCGAGACACAGGCGTCGTAGCCCAGTTCCTCCACCACATAGCGGCATTTTTCCTCACGCCCGGCGATGCCCACCACGCGGCAGCCCTTCAGCCGTGCGATCTGGCCGGCGATCTGGCCCACGCCGCCGGACGCCGCCGACACGACCGCCGTGTCACCCGGCTTCGGTTCACATTGCAGGACCATGCCGGCATAGGCGGTGAGGCCGAGCATGCCCAGAACGCCTACGGCGTGGCTGATCTTGCCGTGGGCCGGATCGAGCTTGCGGGGGATCATGTAGCCGGGCCGGGGGATGCCGTCCCCCATCAGGCCATACTCGGCCCAGCCATTGGTGTTGAACACGAAATCCCCCGGCGCGAGGCCTTCGATCCGGCTCTCCACGACCTGTGACACCGTGCGGGCGTGGCATGGCGTGCCCTCCGGCTCCTCGCCGCGGCGCTTGTAGCCCCACTGATAGGGATCGAGGGAGACGTAGATCGTCCGGGTGAGTGCCTGGCCCGGGCCGGGCGCCGGAACCGGCGCCTGCCGCAGCGCGAACGTGTCCCCATCGGGCCAGGGCGGGGGCGGCCGTTTGGCAAGCGTCCAATACCGCGCGTTCATGGCGCCCTCCCGACAAGCATCGATGATGTTTACCCGCCGCCCGGGACCGCGTCCACCACCACGGCCGCATAGACAGCCTCCGCCGGCGGGATGACAGTATCGCGTCACTCCGCCTTGATGTTTCTCTCCCGGATCAGTATCCCGAAGCGGTCGTAGTCCTTCCGCAGCCGCGCGCCGAGTTCCTCGGGCGTGTCCACCAGGGGGAATTGACCGACCTTCGGCAGCAACGCCGCCATCTCGGGCGAGGCGGCGATGGTGTTGATCGCCTTGGCCAGCTTGCGGATGATCGGTTCGGGCGTGCCGACCGGGGCGAATAGCGCGTTCCAGGGAATGAAATCGGCGTCGGGATAGGTTTCCGCGAAGGTCGGGACATCCGGATACTCGGGATGGCGGCCGCCGGTCACGGCCAGCAGCCGCAAATTGCCCGCCCGCACATGGGGGGCGACGGTGGGGTCCGCGAACATCTGCGTCACGCCCGCCAGGGTGTCCTGCAACGCCTCGGCGCTGCCGCGATAGGGCACGTGCAGCAGCGAAATGCCGGCCGAACGGTTCAGCGCCTCGGCAATCAGATGCCCGGTCGACCCGATCCCGGACGATGCCAGGGTCAGCCGGTCGGGGTTCGCCTTGGCGTAGGCCACCATCTCCTTCAGGTTGGCAACGGGCACCGAGGGATGAATTGACAGCATCATCGGATACCAGCTGAACGCCGCCACCGGCACCATGTCCTTCAGCGGATCGTAGGACACCTTGCGCAGATGTGGCACGGAGACGATGGAGGGGCTGGGCGTTGCGATGAAGTTGTAGCCATTGGGCTGCATCCTGATGCCGGCCTCGATCCCGATCGCGCCCGCGGCGCCGCCCTTGTGCTCCAGCACGAAGGTCTGACCCAGCGCGCGCTGCAAGGGTTCGGTATACGGGCGGACCGCGTTGTCGGTGCCGCCGCCGGGTGCGAAGTTGACCAGGATCCGCACCGGGCGGTCGGGCCAGGTGGCTTCGGATTGGGCGAAGGCGGTGGAAGCCAAGACGAGCAATCCGCAGGCGAAGACGAGGCGGCGCAGGATGGACATGGTCGCTCCCTTCATTTTTGGGCGGTTCAGAACCCGGAATTGGACTGTCCCGCAAGCCTGCAGACAATCGGCCGGGAACCGGCGGGCGGCAATCGGCCAGGCCAAGTATTTCCTTTCATGAGGCGTGGCGAGCGTCGCAGTTCGCAATATGCTGAATTTCGCGCCACGCTGGCTGTGCGTCCCCAATTGACGCGTTGACTGCGTGTGCGATCCTGCGATCGCTCCATTTCCGCTCAGGCCACGCACTCCGCCGACAGCCTCGTTCGCGCCGGCGACCCATGAAAGGAAACAGGATGAAAGTGCATTTCGGGGTGTCGGTGCTGAGCGGGACGGCGTTTCCCCACCGGCGGGATCTGGAGAAGCTTGCCGAGCTGGTCCGGATCATTGACGATTCGGGCGTTGAACTGATCGGAACCAACGATACCAGTTTCATCAGCGGCGATGCCTATGTCCGCGCGACCCTCATCGCACAAACCGCTCGGCACGCCCAGGTGGGGATCCATCCGACCAATCCGTTGACACGCGAGCCACAGATCATGGCGGCGTTCCTCGCCTCGATCGACGCCATGACCGAAGGCCGGGCGTTCATGGATATCGGAAGCGGTGATAGCGCGGTGTACAACATCGGCATGGTGCCGGCGACACGTGCCAGGATGGAAGACTACATCACCTGCATCCGCGATCTGATCGCCACCGGTGAGGCCTGCTATGACGGTCGACCGCAGCGCGTGCGCTGGCACGACCAGGCGGTACGCACCCGCATCCCGATCACCCTTTGTGCCGAAGGGCCCAAAACCTTGCATCTCGGTGGCCGGATCTGCGACGGCGTGATCGCCGGCACCGGATTGCTGCCCGAGGTGATCGCCGACACCATCGAGCGGGTCGCCGCGGGGGCCAGGGAAGCGGGTCGTGACCCGTCCGAGCCCGCGGTCTGGTTCACCACCCGCTCCTCACTCGACGCGGACCGGGACAAGGCCATCGAGCGGATCCACGCGTCGGTGTCCTCGATTCTGAACCATTCCATGCGGTTCGGCCTGGACGGCAAGAATGTACCGGGCCAGCTCCGGGCCAAGGTGGCCGAGTACGTGGCAGGATACGAGTTGTATGACCATGTGCTCCAGGCCGGCCGAAATCCGAAACGCATGGCCGAGCTGGGGCTGACCGAATATGGCATGGAACGGTTCGCTCTGGCCGGTAACGTGCGCGACTGGATCGAGCGCATTGGCGCACTCGCCGATGCCGGTGCATCACGGCTATGGCTGAGCACGGAATCCGGCGATCTCGATCGCCAGATCCACTACATGAAGGTGTTCACACAGGAGATCATGCCGCATTTCCGCTAGCCGCCACCTAAAACCGGGGAGAAACCAAGATGCCGTTCTTTGACCGAGGCTCCGTTCGGATTCGTTACGAAGAGGCCGGCACCGGCTTCCCGCTGCTGGTCATTCCCGGTGGCGGCTTGAACTCGACGGTGGCGGGCCTGGCGAGCACGAGCCACCCGTTCAACCCGTTCGACGAATTCAAGAACGAATTCCGCGTGATCGCGGCGGACCTGCGCAACGCGAAGGGTGGCGAGTCCACGGGGCCGCTGGAGATCGAGCGGCCATGGGACGCCTACACCGACGATCAGATCGGCTTGATGGATCACCTGGGCATCAGGCAGTTCCTGGTATTGGGGTTCTGCATTGGTGGCCCGTTCATCTGGAACATGTTGCAGCGCGCCGGCGACCGCGTCATCGCGGCCATTCCGGCCCAACCCAGTGGCTGGCGCCCCGAGATGCCCACCCTTTCGTACGACAACAACATGAAAACCTGGGGTCCGGAGCTGTGCGCCCGCCGGCCCGACGTCACGATGGACATGGTCGACGCGTTCCTGACCAACATGTATCGCAAACGTGCTGATTTTGTATACACAGCGAGTCGTGATTTCGTGCGTGGCTGCCAGACGCCGATCCTGGTGTTGCCGGACGACGTGCCGGCGCACCCCTATGCCGTGGCGATGGAGACGGTGCGTCTCGCGCCGAATGCCCAGGTAAGTCTTTACCCCTGGAAGGACACCCCGGATAAGATTCCCCTGGCGGTGCGCCATGTCCGCACCTTTTTGCGCGCCCATCGACCTGCCGTGGCAGCCTGATCCAGGGCAGTCCAGGTACCCGGGCCAATACCCTGGAACCTGGCCGGATGCTGAAGTACGGGTGCGATGGCATGGTCGATGAGCGCACCAAGGCCGAGAAAGTCGCAGAAGCGACAAAAACAGGGAGGATGCACCGTGCGGCGACGCGATTTGTTGAAGGCAGCACCTGCGTTGATGGCTCCGGCACTGGCGCACGCCCAGACCCGGCCGTTACGTTTCATTCCAAACTCCGGCCTCTCGACGCTGGATCCGATCTGGACGACCGCCCTGGTCACGGGGATCCACGCGTATATGGTGTTCGACACGCTGTACGGCCTGGACAGTCAGGGCCAGGCGCATCCGCAGATGTGCGCGGGACACGACGTATCGGCCGATGGGCTGACCTGGACGTTCACCTTGCGCGACGGATTGATGTTCCAGGACGGCGAACGGGTCCTGGCGAAGGACTGCGCGATGTCAGTACGGCGCTGGGGGTCGCGGGATTCGTTCGGGCAACCCTTGATGGCGGCGACGAACGAGATCGACGTGCTTGACGACCGTCGCTTCCGCATCCGCCTCAAGAAGCCGTTCAGCCAGATGCTGTATGGGTTTGCGGCGCGCGGATGCTTCGTCATGCCCGAGCGGATGGCGAAAACGCCCGGCACCGAGCAGATCAAGGAAGCGGTCGGCTCGGGCCCATTCCGCTTCCTGCCTGACGCGTGGGTCTCGGGCGTCAGCGCGGCCTATGCGCGGTTCGACGGCTACGTGCCTCGCCAGGAACCGCCGAGTTTCCTGGCGGGCGGGAAGGTGGCGCATTTCCAGCGTGTCGAGTGGATCGTGCAGCCGGACCCGGCGACCGCGGCCGCGGCTTTGCAAAAAGGTGAAGTCGACTGGCTGGAGGTGCCCTTGATCGATCTTTGCCCGATGCTGCGCCAGTCGCCGGGCGTACAGGTCGCGGTGAACGATCCGTTCGGGTGGCCGCTGGTCCTGGCGCTGAACCATCTGCACCCGCCGTTCAACAATCCGAAGCTGCGACGGGCGCTGCTGCCGGCGATCGACCAGATGCAGTTCCTGGCTTCGGTGGTCGGGGACCAGACGGAACTCGGACGGGCGCCGAGCGGATATTTCGTGGAAAGCCAGCCGATGGCGAACCGTGCCGGGCTGGAGGTTCTGTCCGGCCCACGCGACGAGGCCCTGGCGAGGCGACTGGTGCGGGAATCCGGCTATGCCGGCGAAAAAGTCGTGATGCTGGCTGCGACCGACCGGCTTGTGTACGCCCAGATGATGCAGGTTGCGCGCGACCTGTTCGTCCGGCTTGGCCTGAACGTCGATTTCCGGCCGATGGACTGGGGCTCGATCGTCGCTCGGCGGACCAGCCGCGAACCGGTGAGCCAAGGCGGTTGGAGTTGCTTCATCACGCAGATCGAGGGCGTGGCGGCGTCCACGCCCGGCGGCAGTTTCGAGCTGCGGGGCAATGGTGCGAAAGCCTGGTTCGGGTGGCCGGAAGACGAGGAACTGGAGCGTCTGCGCACCGCCTGGTTCGACGCGCCTGATCTTGCGTCGCAAAAGGCAATCGCCGCGCAGGTTCAGATGCGAGCGCTGGAGACCGTGCCATGCATTCCGCTGGGGCAGCTGTTTCAGCCAACGGCGTTCCGAACCGATATCAGGGACATTGTGAAGGCGGCGTTCCCGTTGTTCTGGGGCGTGCGGCGAGCGTAACGATCCGTCTGCCATCAGCCATGACGGGTCATGAGGCGGGCAGCCGGCGAGATCGGTCGAAGCCAATCGTCGCCTGGCCATCAGGCGAACCCGGCCCTGGGCACGGTACTGGCATGGGCACTCCGGTGGCCGTGGATGCTGTAAACCGACCTCGCTTGGCAGGAGAATCTGAACACGTCCGATGTCAACTCGTGTTCTGGCTGCGCCGTCTGATCGTCACCCTGGTTTCATCACAAACTTCATGCGCCCGGCAGTGCGGTCGCGACCTCCTCGGCATCGCTGGTATCCGCGTGGATCGCGTCGTGGATGATCCGCGTGGTGATGCTTTGCAGGTGTGCGCGCAGCGCGCGATCAAGCTCAAGGAATTCGGGCCATAGCACCGTGTCGTTGAATCCACGCGGCACGCGCACCATCACCGTGGTCCGCTTTTGGCGCCGGTAGCGATAAGGCTTCAGGCCATATCGACGACAGAGGGCGACGAACAACTGGCGTGACCAGTTGTCGGGCATGGAGAATTGCATTTCGATTGGCGGATCGCGCCTTGTTTGTTCCGCAAGCCGAGCCTTCACGCGTTCGTGGGCGGCAGTGGCGGCCTCCCGCTCTCCGGGTGTGCCGGGTCCGGCCATCAGGGCTTCGATCTTTCTCAGCTTCTCAAGCAGCTCGTTATCGCCAGCCATCTCTACCCCCAACCCACATGGTATCGGCCGTTCTGCGCTGCCGTCAGCGTTGCGTGCTCAGTTCCAGCCAGTCCAGTTCCTGCTCCACCCGCCGGTACGCGTCGTCACCGATCTGGCCACTGTCACGCAGCGCGTCGATGGCGTCACGGGAATGTTTCACCAGCTGTTGCCGCATCTCGGAATCGGCAGTGTCGCTGGGACGGATATCGGCTGTTGATGCGGTCAGCATCGCCTCATACTCCTGACGCAAACGCAGGGCCGTGGCGCCGGTGTGATTGTCAAGGAACGCCATGGCAGCTTTCAGGGCTTTCGTGCGCGCAAGCCGGATTTCCGTCTCTACGACCGTATCACGCGGCATCTTCAGCCATCGCAACAATGGCCGCAATGTCAGCCCTTGAATCACCAACGTGCCCAGCACGACCACGAAGGCCGTCAGCAGAATGAAATCCCGGTATGGAAATGCAAACGGAAGGGCCATCGCCGCTGCCAGCGTGACGATGCCGCGCATGCCCGACCAGCCAACGACGAGTGCTGCCTTGAAGCTTTGCTCGGATGACATGGCATCAGGACGATCGGGGGAATCGTGACGGAGCGCGCGGTAGACGAAGACCCAAAAGAACCGCACGACGATGATCACGACAAGGAGGGTCAGCGCGCTTCCGATCCACGTCAGATGCCGGCCATCCTCGATCGCCGGCAGGATCGGCCGCAATTGCAGGCCGACCAGCAGAAAGGCAAGAACGTTCAGAACGAACGTTACCGTTTCCCAGGTTGTGAACGAACTTACGCGGACGGCTGTTGACGTAGCCGATGTCGGTGCCCTGGCCGCCGTCAGCCCGAAGGTGACGATCGTAATGACCTCGGACAGATGCAGCCGTTCCGCCAGCAACCATATGCCGAAGGTCGTGACGAACTGCAGGACTGTTGCGCTTGCCGTATCGCCGACGCGGCGAATCAGCCCGGCGACAACCTTGGCCAGGCCCCAGCCGACAACGATGCTGCCGAACGCAACCAGACCGAACGCCGGCGCAACCTGGCCGAGGCTGAAGCCGCCAGCGGCGACGGACGAAACAGCAATCCGATAGATCAGAAGCGACGACGCGTCATTCAGCAGGCTCTCGCCCTCCAGCACCGTTCGGATGCGATGCGGAGGCTCGACCTGGCGCATGACCGCAAGAGCGGCGACGGCATCGGGAGGAGCCAGAAGCGCGCCGAGGGCTATTGCCGCCCCCCAGGGCAGGTCGGGAAGAAACCATCGCGCCGTCAGTGCCACAGCGATTGTCGTGAGCCCGACAGCGACGACGACCAGCGACAGGATCGGCTGCCAGTTGCGACGGAGATCCCGCCACGACATGTCGTGCGCGGCATCGAGCAGGATCGGTGCCACGAACAGCGCCAGTATCAGGTCCGGAGCGATCGTCAATGTCGGCAATCCCGGCACCATGGCAAGGCCGGTGCCCGCGATCGCCAGAAGTGTCGGGTACGGTATGCCACGCGCACTCGCCAGCATGGAAAGCAGGACCGCGCCCAGCAGCAGGACAAGGATTGTTTCGAATATCAGCATCAGTGAACCGATCCAGTAACAATATCAGGCTGTGTCCGCAGACCCGCGACCATTCCCGCACCGGGATGCGTCGGGTAGTACAGATGGTAGCCGTCAAAAGGCTGTCACCAGCTCTGCGGCATCTCGACAAGTGCACCGCTGTCCAGCGGCGGCCCGACCGCATGGCGCCCCCATATTCATGACTCACAATCATATAGCCCAGTTCGAGCAGACGGCTAATCAGATTTGTCCAGGTGGAGTACGAACAGACGACAGACAGGGGTTCCGAAGACGTCTTCGTTGAACCCCCAGAACGGAGTTTCGACGATGAAGATGCGCACTCTTGGCAACAGCGGCCTCGAAGTATCGGCCATCGGTTTCGGCTGCATGGGTCTCGATTTCGGCTATGCGACAAAAGTCACCAGGACCGAAGGCGTCACTCTGATCCGCCAGGCAGCAGACCGAGGCGTGACCTTTTTCGATACCGCCGAAATATATGGCCCCTTCACCAACGAACAGATGGTCGGCGAGGCGTTGCGGCCGATTCGCGACAATGTGGTGATCGCAACGAAGTTCGGCTTCGATATCGCCGATGGCAGGTCACAGGGTTTCAACAGCCGTCCAGACCACATCAAGGACGTCGCCGACGCTTCGCTCAAGCGGCTCGGCATTGACGTGATCGACCTGTTCTATCAGCACCGCGTTGACCCCGATGTTCCCATCGAGGAGGTGGCCGGCGCCGTCAAAGACCTGATCGCAGCAGGTAAGGTCCGCCATTTCGGCCTGTCCGAGCCCGGCGCCGGGACCGTCCGCCGTGCCCATGCCGTACAGCCGATAACGGCGCTCCAGAACGAATATTCCCTGTGGACACGCGGTGTAGAGACAAACGGCATTCTCTCCGCATGCCAGGAACTCGGTATCGGCCTGGTTTGCTACAGCCCGCTCGGCAAGGGCTTCCTGACCGGCGCCATGAACAAGGATA
>CAYZKM010000023.1:0-22027 GCA_964478525.1 uncultured Bifidobacterium sp. | reverse complement strand
CGCCGATCGGGGCGGCGTCGATTTCCGACACCATGCCGGTGGACAGCTCGAAACCGAGCCGCACCCGCAGCACCAGCCAGGTGCCATCGGCGGCAGTGCCCGCGATCTCGATCAGCGCGCCCGGCACGATCTGCGGGACGGCCTGTGCCAGGAAGCGGCCGCGGACGGCGGTGCGGGTCATGGCACGGAACCGCCCATCGGCCAGCGCCTGGCTGGCGGGCTGGCTGCGCAGCCAGGGCGCGGTCAGGCGCCGGGCCGGCTGGCCGTCGCCGGCCACCGCGCGGATCGGGCTGGGGTCCTTGCGCAGCCAGGCCCAGGCGTTGCCGCCCTTGTCGTTGGCGCCGTCGCCATCGACCGACAGGGCACCCACGGCGGCTTCCCGCGTCTGGATGCGATGGTCCAGCAAGGTCTCGCCCACCGCGAGCCGTGCCACGGCCTCGCCGGTGGCGGTGTCGTCGAACAGCGTCAGCATGCCGGCATCGTCGAACCCGGCCAGGCGCCCGGCGGTGGCGGCAAGCCGCGCGACATGGTCCCAGGCCGAGCGGCGGTCGTCGGCGATATAGGATTTCAGGGTCTCGCCCGCGCTGCCGGCGGCGCTGTCGGCGCCGACCTCGGCGGCCAGGGCGTCGATGATCGCGCCCGGGTCCTGATCGGCGAAGCTCAGCAGCACGCGCGCCCGCGCCATCAGCCGCCCACCATTGGTCGCGGTGACGCGGCACAGCCCGTCGGCACGGCGCTCGGCCAGGTCCACCGTGCAGGCGAACTGCGCCGACAGATCGCCCGCGGACAGCCCGATCGAGCCGGTATCGCCAGGCGCCGGCAGGTCGGGCCCGCCGGGCACCGGGGCCAGCAGCATCTCGGCCGCGTCCACATCGGGTGCCGTGCCGCGGACCAGGCGCAATGCGACCAGCCCATCGGCCAGCGTCGGGCCGCCGCCGCCACCGCCCAGGCCTACCGCGGCGGCCACGTCGCCGGCCAGACCGCCAAGCCCGGATCCGCCCCCGCCGCCGCCGGCGCTGAAGTCCAGCGTCACCGCCGGGCGGGTGATGCCCGCGCCGGAGGACGGGCTGAGGAGGTCCATGCCGATCATGCGTTCCCCGATCGATACCAGGTGAGGCTTTTGGGGACGCCGTCGCCGCTGACATCGTCGAAGACGAACGGGATCGCGAACACGCCCGACGGATTGCCGGCACCGTCGTCGGGCACGACATGCAGGTGCAGATGGTTGTGGAAGCTTTTGCCGGTATCGCCGGCCAACGCGATCAGGTCCCCCTGTGCCACGGCTGTCCCGATGATCGTCGGCACACCGGCAAACCGCGGGGCGTTGGTGACGCCGTTCTGCGCCAGGTGCAGATACACCGAGTATGTCTGCACCGCCCCCGATCCGAAATTGTCGTGCTCGGCGTCGATCGTCGCGTGCTTGATGACGATCCGGTTGGGATTGGCGGTCGAGCTGTCGACATTCGATTCGGTGAAGGCAACCACGGTGCCGGCGCGGGCGCAGGCGATCGGTTCCTGGAAGTCATGCCCGAAATCATAGGCATAGGTCTGCTGGGTGGAGCTGCTGGCCGGTGTGACGAAATTCTGGTTGCTGATGAAATTATGGCTCCACAGGCCCAGGTTGCCCTGGCTGACATAGCGTCCCGTGCCGCCGGGGAACGGCAGGCGATAGGGCGACGCCGCGTTCGCCTTGTCGGGATAGCCGCGGAAGGTGCCGCCGCCGGGCCGGTACTTGCCGCCGTCGGTGGTGTTCTCCTTGAACAGGTAGTTGTAGAGCCAGTACATCAGGAACATCTTGCCGGCCGAGATTCCCGCGGTCTTGAAGAACAGGCCGTAATCTTCCGCCCAGGCGAAGATCTGCGCCACCAGCGATCCCGACATGCCGGCCAGCACGCCGAATCCCGCCGATCCGCCCAGCCAGTGGCCGGCCATCATCTCGGCTCGCCGGCTGGCGATCCCGTCCTTGCCCCAAAGCTCGATCGAGTAGTCGTCACGCGGCGAGACCGAGATCAGGGCCATGGCCATCAGCGTATCGGCCAGCGACACGATGGGCCCCTGGATCGCGCGGTTGCGGGACGGGTTGGGCGGCAGCTGGCTGGGTGCGTCCTGTGGCCCGCGGAAATTGATCAGGGTCACGATCGCCAGCGTGATGTCGCGCAGCGCGTTGATCATCTGCACCGGCCCCGACACGCGGAACAGGTCGCCGGATATCACGGTCAGCCAGAAGGTGAAGCCGTTGCCCGCCGGGGCGGCGGTATGCATGCCCTGGAAGGAACTGGCGAAGGTCGCGATACCCTTCAGCCCCAGCAGCGAGTCCAGCGACTTGCCCCAGCGGCGGGCGTGCGGGTTCGATTCCAGGAAATACGCGCTGACCGGCCGGCCGAACAGAAGCTGCTGGATCGTATCGGCGACCTCGATGCCGAACACCAGGCCGGTCTGCACCTCGTGGTTGGGCTGCAGCGCGACCATGTGCCACACCGATTTCCCGGCCTCGGCGGCCATGAACAGAATCCAGGTCAGGATCTCGCAGGCGCGGGGGCTGGCATGCTGGAACTGGAACCACATCGCCCCGCGCGATGCTTCCGAGAACAGCGGTGCGTCGTTCCATTGCACATTCGTGCCCGCATGCAACGGCTTGTCGTCGCACATCACGAACCGGCGGTCCCCGGTCACGAACACCTGGTTGCGGGCCCATCCGATCAGCGGCAGGAAGATGCCCTCGACGGTGGTCGAGAAGCCGCCCGGGAAAGTTTCCAGTTCGGCCGGGTACGCGGCTTCCAGGACCCGGCGGTTGAACAGCAGCAGTGACTGGTCTTCCTGATAGTCGCGCTGGAAGGCGCGCAGGTCGTCGTTCATCTGGGCGGCGGACAGGTTGATGTCGTCATTGCCCTCCAGCACCGGGATGGTCTGCATCAGGCGGTTCACGCCCGCCAGGATGCCCAGCATGACATCACGCGGGGCCTCGGCGGCGGTGTTGGCATAGCCGTCCAGCACCTGCTTGTCCTCGGGCCGCAGCCGTCCGCGCAGGAAAACCGACATTTCGTCAGTTCCGGTCTTCAGCTTGCCGATGAAGGATTGCTGCTGCTTGATATCGGAAATGCCGAGCAGGGGGATGTCCTGCGAATTGAGCAGCCAGCTGCCGTAGTACGAATAGTCCATACTGTTGGCCAGCGGCACGACGCCGGCGCCGACCGGCTGCGGCGTGGGACGGATCGTCTGGCCGATCGCGGTTGCCGCGTCCATCGCCGCCGAGATGCCGTCCAGCGCGCACGAGATCTGGGCCAGCGCGTCCGCCAGCCCGCTCTGACGGATCAGCAGGTCGATGGCGCGGGCCATCGACTCCACGTCCAGCGTCGGCATCGGCAGATCGGTCACCAGGACGCGCAGATGCGTCAGCAGGGCGCGTGCCAGGATCAGCCGCCGCGCCTTGGCCAGGTCGGCAGCCAGCGGCAGGGCGTTCAGCCGCGCCAGCAGCGCGTCCACGTACCACAGGACGACCTGGCGCAGGAATTCCGGGCCCAGCAGCAGATCGTCCATCAGCAGGCCACGCACGAACGCCAGCTCGCTGCGCAGGCCCGGCAGCGACAGTGCGGCGATCAGCGCCTTGGCATCCGCGAGCAGGGTGCGGATCAGCCCCAGGATCGCGGTCGGGTCGTCGGCCAGCGATTCAGCCTGTCCGACCAGATCGGACACGAAATTCAGTGCCGATCCGAAACGCGCGCGCAGCTTCGCGATCACGGCTTGCAGGCGCGGCGTGACCTCGGCTTGCAGGCGCGGAAGCAGGTCTTCCAATGCGTCCCGCCCGGCGCCCGCCAGCGGACCCGATGCCGCCGCGTCCTCGATGAACACCGCGACCAGGCGCGCCACATCCTCCATCAGCGCCTCGGCCAGGTCAGGCGCCGCCCGGCGGAGCGTGTCAGGCTGGAGAAGCGCGGTCCCGAGCGACATCCCGTTCCTCCCTACAGGCCGACGCTGGCGGATGCACCGCCGCCGCCCGGACGCGCGGCCAGCAATGCCTGATACGCGGTGTTGACGCGCCCGAGCTCGGTCTTCAGCTCGTCGTCCAGGTCGCGCAGCGCCTTGATCAGCGCATCGAACACCGGCGTGATATCCAGAGCATTCACGATCGGCAGGACATCGGCCTCGAATGCCGGGCCGACCGCGCCGCTGATCAGCTTCTCGGGGTCCAGCGCGCCCAGCTTGGTGGCGACGGCGGCGGCGGCGGCATCCAGCGCGTCGAGGTCGGGCTTGGGCAGCAGCGCATCCAGGCTGAGCGCGTCGATCACCGCGCCGAATTCCTTGTCCAGGGCCAGCACCAGCGGCTTCGGCCCCAGCGCCTCGATCTGGCCGCGCACGGTCAGGAACACGCCCTGCAGGGAGTCCCGCAGGAAGCCCAGGTCGACGTTGCGCAGCGTATTGACGACGTTCTGGACAGCGGTGGAGATCGACTGCAGCGATGACGGCCCGGTCAGGATGTTCGCAAGCGCGGTGGTAAGCCTGGTCTCCAGCGCGGCGAGTGACTGCGCGACGCCGCCCACCGGCACCGCGGCGGCCCCCAGAAGGCCCAGCAGGAAGCGGATCGGCTTCAGTGCGGCATCGACATCCGCGGCGACCATCGCGCGCAGCCCGCCGGCATTGGTGGCGGAGTCGCGCAGCACGGTCAGCCCGCCGCCAGGCCCGAACAGCGCGCCGGTGAAATCCGGTTGCAGGCCGGCCAGCGCGGTGCGCCCCGCCGCCAGCGCGGTCGCAAGGTCGGCGGCGGCACGCAGCCCGCCGGTATGGGTGGGATTCAACGGGTCGAAACGGGCGATGACGGTCTCGATCGTGGTGCGTGTCGGACCCACCGGCAGCGCCAGGACCAGCGGGCGCAGGCGCTGATGCAGCATGACCATGGACGCCAGGGCGGAGCCCGCGGCCAGGGTGGTCAGCTCGCCCAGCAGCGGGGCGACCGCGGCGTCGTACTGCGCCAGCAGGTCGGCATGCCGCGCGCCGTCCAGCGCGGTACGGATCTGGCCCAGCATGGCATCCAGCGCGGCACCGTTCGGCACGGTATCGATCTTCGCCAGGATCGTATTGCGCCACGTATCGACCTGCGTATCCGGGTCCTGCAGCGCGGCCAGCGCGTCGGCCAGGCGCTGCGTCGTGGTGCCGATCGACCCCACCGTGTCCAGCACACCCTGGATCGTGGCGAACACGCCGTTGATCTCGGCAAAGATCTCGTCCACCGGCGATGCGTCGACCGCGTCCTTGATGGCGCCCTCGATCGCGTCCTCCAGCGGCTTGATCACCGCATCGGGGGACACCTTGTCCAGCTGTGCCAGCAGCGCGTCGAAGGCGGTGACCAGCGGGGCCAGGGCGCGGGACGGCGCGGCCTCGGTCTTCAGGCGGGCCTTCTGGCGATCGAGTTCCTGGTTCAGCGGCGTCAGCAGGGCGGAGGGCTTGAACCCCTCGATCTTCTCCTTCGCCTCGCGGAACGGTGCGCCCAGCGCGTCCCCGACCAGCGCGCCGGGGTCGAAGCTGCGGATGCGGTCCAGTATCTCCTGCGGCTTGGCGCGCACGGATTCCAGCAGCACGACCGGACCCTGGTCGATGCGGACGCCGAAATCATCGATGATCGGATCGGTGACGGGGCGCAGATCGGCGGGCAGCACCTGCAGCGCGGTGTCCAGCAGGCCTTTCAGCGCGTCGTTCAGGTCGGTGTTTTCCAGCGACCGCAGGCCCTTCTCCATCTCTCCGATCAGGGCGATGACCTGGTCGGTGACCGGCGCGAAAGACAGCTTGCCCACGATGTCGGTCACGTCCTGCAGGGCGGAACGGATCTCCTCGATGGCCGAGGTGATGGCGGGGTTCTGCAGGATCGCGGTCACCTGCGACACCGCGTCGGCCAGGGCGGTGGTGATCGAGGGGAAGTCCAGCCCGTCGACCGCGTCCGACACCGCGCCGATCGCCGTTTCCAGCGCCTGTTTCAGCGGTGCGAACGCGGTGGTGATGGCGTCGCGCAGCGCGGTGCCGGCCTGCGCGATGGCGGCCCGCATCTCGGTGCCCAGCGCATCCAGCCCGATGCCGCCGATCGCGTCCTCGACCTGCGCGAAGGCGGCGCGCACGTCGATGGCGACATCCGCCAGGGCGCTGGTCACCCGGTCGGCAATGCCCTGCGCCTGGGTCGCCACCGTGGCCACGCCGCCTTCCAGCGTCGAGAAATCCAGCTTCTCGGCCAGGTCTTCCAGGAAATCGGTGATCGGGGACAGCACGTCCAGGAAGGGCTGCAGATCGGTCGCGCCGGCCGGCGTCGGGGTGGCGATGTCCGCCAGCAGCGCGCCGGGGTCCAGCGGTTCCAGCTGCACGACCAGGTGCAGCAGCCGCCCCAGGACGTCGCCGGGGGCCTCGGTCAGGCCGAGCGCGGCGGCGGGAACCAGGGTGGTGAAGTCGGCGGCCATGGTGGCGCGCAGCGTCTCGAACGTTGCGATGACGGCATTCAGGTCGGCCGCGCGGGCAAGGGCGGTCGCGGTGTCGGCGGCTTCCAGCGCGACCGCCATGGCGGTGCCCTGGGCCAGGTAGCCGGTCCGGAATGTGCCCAGCTGCCCCGCCCGCAACGGCGTGCGCAGCGCGGTCGAGGCCAGCAGCGCGGCGGCCAGGCGATCCGGCCCGGCGTCGCGGACGCGGTCGCGCAGCAGGGTCAGGGACACCAGCAGGTCGGCGCCCAGGTTGGCCGGTGTCATGCCCGACCAGCCCGCCAGCGTCTTCACCGGGCCGATCACGTCGTCCAGGAACGGGATGTTCGGCGGGATCAGGTCACCGGGGATCGCACCGCTGGCCAGCAGCACCAGGCGCTCGATCAGCGACCCGGCGTTCAGCGGCGCCGGCAGCAGGTTCAGCAAGGTGGCGACTTGCGCCGAGCGGTCCTTGGCCGCGGCGAGGCGGGTGGAGCCGGTGGAGGTGCCGGGCGCCGGCGGCGGTGGGGGCGGCGGTGGCGGGGCCCCCGGGGCGGTGGTGGGCGGGCAGGTGAAGCTCGCACTACCCAGGGTCTCGACCGCGCGGGCAATGGCGACCGCGCTGCCCAGCAGGGGGATGAGCTGCGTGGTGATCAGCTGGGTGAAGTTGGCGATCTCGCCCACCGCCCCGCCGGTGGCGGCGGAGAAATCCGTCGGCAGGGCCTGGCTTGCCGATCCCAGCGCGCCCGTCACGCCGCTGCCGTTCGGCAGGGCGGGGCCGGCCAGCGCGGTCAGGCGCGAGGCGAAATCACCGACGCTGGATGGCGGCTGGTCGGCCAGGCCGGCGACCAGCGTCACGATCTGGCCCAGCTGGCCGACCTGCGTGCCCAGCGCGGATTGCAGTCCGCCGGTGGACAGGCCCGATTCCAGCTGTTCGAACAGGGTTGGCATGGCTAGCTGCCGAACAGGGATTGGATCGACGAGGCGACGCCGCCCAGCCGGTCGAGCGCGGCGACCGCGTCCTGCGTCGTGCCGCCCAGCAGCGATGACGGGTCCGAGAAGTCGGGCAAGTCGCCCAGCGCGGCCACCGCATCCAGGGCCGAGGAGACGCCATCGATGAAGGACCCGGCGGCGTCCAGCAGATCGCCGTCGATGCCGCCGAACGGATCGGATGGCGGGGGCGGCGGCGGGCTTTCCCGCAGGCGCATGCGATAGGCGATCTCGTCGGGGCGGTCGCCGTGCTCCTCGATCACCAGGCTTTCGATCAGCACGTATTGCAGGTCGGTCGCATGCACGATGTCGGCGACGAAGGTCAGCGGTTCCCCGGCGGTGAACTTGCCGCGCGCGTCATCGAGGAAAGCGGTCCACTCGTCCTCGGCATAGACCGAGCCGGCGATCTCGATCACCAGCGCTTCGGACCCCAGATCCTGCCAGATGCTGCCGGCACGGCCGGGGATGCGGAATTCCGAGAGCTTGCGCGCCTGTTCGGTGCGCATCACCGCGATGCGGGGGATTTCCCAGTCGCCGAGCATGGGGGTGACGGTCATGGCAGGTCGATCCCGGCGCGCCAGGTGGCCTCGGTAAGATCGGTGCCGGCATCATCCAGGCGAAGGCGGGCACCGCGCGAGGCGGCGGGGTCGATCGCGGCGCGGGGCGGCGCGATCGGGGCGGGGATCAGGGGGCGGCGTGCCGGCGTTGCCGCGGGTTGCGGGGCGGTATCGGCGGCCGAGGGGGCGGTGATCTGGCCGGGCAGCGCCGTGTCGGTGCGGGCGGCGGACTCCGTGGCCTCGGGCAGGCTGTTGGCACCGCCCGCCGGTGGGCTGCCATAGGTCACTGCGTCGAGGCCCGCGCGGGCGTGGGGCGGCGGCGCGCCGTCGCCGATATCGCCGGCCTGCGCCTGTGTGGGCGGAACGGCCGTGGCGGCGGGTGGACGGAAGCGCCGCGCCTGGGTCGGCGTCAGCGGGGCCGCATGGCGCGCCGTGGCAGGCACGCGGGTGGCATCGGCCATGGCGGCGCCAGCGCGGTCGCGCGGGGCGGGCAGGGCAGGGGATGCGGCCCCCGCGCGCATGGCCGGCGCATCGGCGCTGTCGGCGCCGGCGCGTCCGGCGGGCGTGGGCAATGCCTCGCCGCGGCGCACCTTGTCGCGCAGTGTCCGCACATCCGCCGGACGCAGCCGTTGGCGCGGCGTGGCCGGGGCGGGCTGCGCGCGATCGGCGCCGGCACGGGCGGCTTCGACCACGCCGGCGGGTGCGGTGGCCGGGCGGGCCAGCGGCGCGGCGGGCTGCGGCACCGGCCGCACCGATGCCGGACGCGCCGACACCCCCGTCAGTCCGCCACGCGCGCGGCCCCCTGTCTGCTCGTCCGCCGCCGCGGGTGGGGCCGCGAGCAGGGCATCCAGCGCTGTTGCGGGGTCGGTGACCATGAAGTCGGGCAGCGCGTGGACATCCGCCGCCAGGCGGTCCAGCCGATCCAGGAACGCCAGCAGCGACCCGGCCGGACGGCGCATCGTCCTGGCGAATGCCAGGGCCGCCTTGACCTCCGCAGAGCCTGCCATGAGCGCCTCCCCTGTCCTCATGTCACGCGCGGGTGCGCAAGGCCGCGATGTGCAGCATCGTCTCGCCCAGCGTCAGACGGCCGATCTCGTCCGGGGTCCAGCCGAACTCGCGCGACAGCATCACCGACGCGCGTACCAGCGGGTCCTCCAGCTCGGCCAGGATCTCGTCCTCGGTCATGGTGATGCCGCTCAGCCGGTTCACTTCCCGCAGCAGGAACTGCATGATTCCGGCGGGAAGCTGGCCGAGCTGGTCCAGGGTGAGGACGGGCTCGACCAGGGATTGGCGCACCATCAGCGCGGCTGTCAGGTCCTCGTTCTCCCGCGCCGCCCGCGCGATCAGGCGCAGATCGCGCACCGTCAGCGGACGCAGCCGGACCCGGCGATCCGCTTCGGCCGCGGGCAGCAGGCGCTCGGGCAGCTCCACCTCGGCGGTGGTGTCGGCTCCGGCCAGAAGGGCGGCGGCGGTCAGCACGTCATTCGTCCGCGACGGTCAGGAACAGTGCCTGGAACCCGACCTTTTCCATCACGAACTCGTCCTCGGGCAGGGTGTAGACCCAGGAGTCGAGCTTCACGTCGTGCAGCGTCAGCGTGTTGGTCGATCCGCTGGCGGGGTTGTTCAGCCGCACGGTGATGTTGAAGGCTGGCTGCGCCCAGTTGCCGGCCGGCCGAGCGGTGCGGGCCTCGCCCAGCAGCAGGCCGATCATCGCGCCGTTGACATAGGCCCGCCCGATCGAGCCGCGGATCGCGACATTGCCCGGCCGCAGCTGGGATGCGAAGCGCTGGCCGACCTCGTGATAGGCGCGCACCTCGGTCGTGACCTCGATGCGGACATCCTGCACGCGCCCGACCGCGGTCAGCTCGAACTGGTCCAGCACCGCCTGCGCCGCTGTGCCCTCGGTGTTCTGCGGCGCGGAGAGCAGGATCGATCCATCGGCGCCTGTATAGACATCGGTGTTCATGACGCTCTCCTTATTGCAGCACGATGGTGACAGCGACGAAGTCGATGCTGAACGTCGGCTGCAGCAGAACGTTCACGATCGCGCGGCCCTCGATCTCGTCACGACGCGTTGCCGTGACTTCAAGGCGATAATCGGTCAGCTGTTCGTCGACGCGCATCGAGGTCAGGAAGCCGTCGATCGCGCTGGCCAGGGCGGCGCGGACGCGTTCGTTGTTCAGCCGCCCGATGAAGGCGTTCGACACCTGGCGGATGCCGGCCTTGGCGAAATCGACGATCCGCCGGGTGGTGACCTGCGTGAAGCCGCCATCATCGGTGGTCAGGCCGCGCACCACCCGGATGCCCGCGCGCTGTTCCAGTGCCATGATGCGAGCCTGGACCAGCGAGATTCTCTCGGCGTAGGAGTACCGCTGCGCGATGCTGGTGACGCCCGGCAGCACCTTGTTGGTGGGGCTGATATGCGGCGCCAGGCTGGAGACCAGCGCGGCAACAGGGCCGGCCATGAAATTGCCCGGCAGGGCGATGTCGTTCTGCGGATCGGCCGGGTTGAACACGAAATATCCCGGTGCCGCCAGGATGACCCGGTCGTTGGTCTGCGCCTGCGCGACGACGGCGGCGGCGTTCGCGCCATCGGCCCCGATCACGGTGATCAGATCCTGGTTGTTGTTCTCGGACGATTCCAGGATCGGTGGAATCACCGCCAGCGCGGCGGCGGTGGTCAGGTCGGGGGCGACCAGGATCTGGACGTCCTCTTTGATCAGCTCGTTGAAAGCGGCCGTGTACAGCGGCTGCTGCGTGTTGTCGCTGACGCCGCGGGCGTACACCGTGCGGGCGCCGTTGCGATACAGCTCGCCGATCATCGCGGTCAGGTTCAGCGAGCGCCCCGCCGCGTCGACGACGGGTGGACCGAAGGCCGTCTCGGCCTCGGCTGCGCTGGACAGCGCCACGGTGGCACCGGCGCCCACCGCGGTTTCGCCGACGATGGCGATATTGCCCGCCGAAATGCCGCGTACCCCGATCAGGCCCTCTGACCGGACCCGGATATAGGTCCCAGGCAGGATCAGGTTCGCACTTACAAACGTCTCCGCCATCTAGGCATCCTCCCGCGCGCTACAGACTTCTCAGGCTCAGGCGCCGGAAACGCGCCGTCGCGTTTCTGCGGCAAAAGAACCCCACCATGCCGGGCGTCGACATCCCGGGATCACGGCCCGACAGGGCCGGAACGCCATTGATCGAAAGCTCGAACCGGTCATCCTGCGCCAGCAGTCGCAGGCGCATGTATTGACCGGTGGTGAACCCGACATTCGCGGCCTGCCCACCCTGTGCCAGAAGCGCCCCGACATTTGCGGTACGGCGTCCGAACAGGCGCACCGGCGGCGGCTGTTCCAGCAGTGCGAAGCCGAAGGTGGCGGTGCTGAGGAAGCGGAACACCAGGCCGATGGCGCCGGGTCCGTCGCTTCTGACATCGGCGCTGAGCACGAAATCGCGCAGCACGCCGCCGGTGACGGCCTGGTTCAGGACCAGATAGGTGCCTGCCTTGGCCCCGTTCAGCCCGTTCACCCCGCCGACACGGGTGCCGGTCTGGCGGATTTCCTGCGTGGCCGGATCATAGGTCCATGTGCCTGGCGTACCGGCGCCGGTGCCGGGAAACACCGTGAAATCCGCCAGCGGATTCGTCAGGAATTCGGAATCGTACAGCAGCCGCGACGGCGCGGCCAGCGCCGCCGTCATGACATCCTGCGATACGCTGCCCAGCACATCCTCGGGCGCGGCGGGGACGGGGCGATGTTCATAGCGCACGGCGAAGCGCAGTTCCCGTCCCACCGGCGCACCCAGCCCGTCGGCGGCGGTCAGCTCGCGGTCTTCCATGTCCGTCAGCCGTTCCAGGCGCAGCACGCCGCGCGCGCGCAGCGTCAGCGGATCGGCGGCCAGAAGATCGTGCGTCGTGCTGGCCTCGGTGACCAGCAGCGCGGCGGGGGTCGCGGCGCGGACACGCAGCACGACCTGCGCTTCCAGCACGCGGCCATGGGTTTCCGCATGGGGGGTGGCGTTGATGCCGATGAAGCCGCCGATGCCGGACAGATGGGCATGGGCGGCGCGCACGACGATATCGGGCGCCAGCGACGGATCGGCCGCGGGGGTGAGCAGCCCGGAGATTGCTCCCGTCAGCGAGGTGATTGCATCTGCAACCGATCCCAGCACGCTGCCTCCATTGCCATTTGTTCCGGATGACAGAGATATTGTTTCAGGAAATATCTTGTATCATCCGATAGGCGTTCACGACGATGGTTACGATGAACATCCAGGTTCCGTCAAGGAAACCCTTGTTCATGGCGCACGTAAATCTTCGCCGATGAGGAACACGGAGGCTATGACGCAGTTCACAGGCCCGTCCGATGGCGTATCGAACGGGCCGGAACGATCCGTTATCGATCGGACAATTCCGCCCGCATCGCCGCCAGCCTCGCCCGCTGCCCGGCATCCAGCTCGGGATAGCGCATCTTCAGCCGGCGCAGCGCGTCGACAAGGATCTCCGAGATGATAAGCCGAGCATTCTGCTTGTCGTCGGCTGGAACGATGTACCAGGGGTCGTGGGTGGTGCTGGTCGCCGACAGGCAGTCGGCGTAGGCCTGCATGTACTGCTTCCAGTATCGACGTTCCTCGACATCCGCGACGCTGAACTTCCAGTTCTTGGCGGGATCGTCGATGCGCTGCAGCAGCCGCCTGCGCTGCTCGTCCTTGGACAGATGCAGGAAGAACTTCACGATCCGCGTGCCGTTGGCGTGCAGGTGCCGTTCCAGATCGGTGATGGACCGATACCGCTGCCGCCACAGACCAGGCAGGCTGTGGGGCCTGTCGGGCAGGGCCTGGCTTTCCAGTATCTCCGGGTGCACGCGGCTGATCAGCACGTCCTCGTAGTACGACCGGTTGAAGATACCGATCCGCCCGCGCTCGGGCAGGTCGCGCGTGCAGCGCCACAGGAAATCGTGCTGAAGCTCGTTCGCGCTGGGATGCTTGAAGCTGAACACCTGGCAGCCCTGCGGATTGACGCCCGACATCACATGGGCGATCGCGCCATCCTTGCCGGCGGCATCCATCGCCTGGAAGATGATCAGCACGGCATCGCGGTTGGATGCGTACAGAAGATGCTTCTGCGCGCTTAGCTGCGCGACATGGTGTTCCAGCAGATGCCGATAATCCTGATGCGAGGTGTAGGCCGGCTTTACCAGCGTCGGCCAGTCATCGAGCGCGACCGTCTTGCCCTGTCCGACCCGGAAGTCCTTCGGCCTGATTTTCATCGCCGTCCTCCCGCGCGGGAAATCCCGTGGCGCATCCCCTGGCGCATCCTGACATCCCCGCTCCGATCGGCTAGGATCGCGGCTTTCCCACGAAGACACAGGATCATGGACCCGAACGCCCTTCGCCGCTATGTGCATCTCGTCCTGCCGGATGCCACGATCCCGGAACTGCCGAACCATTACCGCGGCAAGGTGCGTGACAATTACGACCTGCCGGACGGACGGCGGGTGATCATCGCCTCTGACCGGCTGAGTGCCTTCGACCTTGTTCTGTGCGCGGTGCCGTTCAAGGGCCAGGTGCTGACCCAGACCGCACGGTACTGGTTCGAGGCGACGGCCGATCTGTGTCCCAACCATGTGCTGGAATATCCGGACCCGAATGTGGTGATCGGCCGGCGGCTGGACATATTGCCGGTCGAGGTCGTGGTCCGTGGCTATCTGGCCGGCACGACCTCGACCTCGGTGCTGACGATGTACCGCAAGGGCCAGCGGGAGATGTATGGCGTGCGCCTGCCCGATGGGCTGCGCGACAACCAGGTGCTGCCGCGGCCAATCCTGACGCCCACATCCAAGGCGTTCGACGGCGGGCATGACGAACCGCTGACGCCGGACGATATACTGGCCCGCGGATTGCTGACGCCGGCGCAATGGGAACAGCTCAGCGCCCATGCCTTCGCGCTGTTTGCGCGCGGGCAGGCGATGGCCGCCGAACGCGGGCTGATCCTGGTGGACACCAAGTATGAATTTGGCGTGGATGGCGATGGCCGGATCATCCTCGCCGACGAGATCCACACCCCCGACAGCAGCCGGTACTGGCGTGCGGCCAGCTACCAGGCGCGGTTCGAGGCGGGGGAGCGGCCCGAGAGCTTCGACAAGGACTTTGTCCGCAACTGGGTCGCCGCGCGCTGCGATCCGTACAAGGACCCGATCCCGGCCATCCCGCAGGCGCTGATCGTCGACACGGCGGCGGTGTATATCGAAGCATTTGAAACCATCACCGGCCGCAGTTTCGAGCTGCCCGCGGGGGACGGCACGGTGCTGGACCGCATCCGTACCAACCTCGCCCCGCTGCTGCGCACGGGGTCATAGCCCCGGGGTCAAGACAGGGCCGGCTTCACCTCCTGGCACAGCAGGCGCAGCGACCGCATCATCTGCGCGGACGGGATGCGGGCGCCGAAGTTCAGCTCGGCCAGGATGCCGTCGATGCCCAGCTCGTCCCGCAACGCGCGCAGGCGGGCGGCGACGGTGGACGGCGACCCGACGATCAGCTTGTCGCGCAGGAAATCGTCATAGGTCTGCGCCGCGTTCGCCGCCAGCTCGGCCTTGCGACGGCTGTTCGGCGCGCCTTCCAGCTGCGTCGTCAGGGCGCGATAGCCGTGCATGATGCTGGGTTCGGCCTCGGCGCGGGCGGCCGCATCGGTGTCGGCCACGTGCAGCGCGATGCGCAGATGCACCTGCCCGTGCCCGGGATGGCCGGCGGCGGTGTAGGCGGCGCGATAGGCATCCAGGTCCGGACCCAGGCCCGACAGCGTGCCGCTGCGCACGGCGACAAACAGCGGATGGCCCAGCGCGCCCAGAACGGGGAATGTATCCTCGCTGGCGCCGGCGATATAGATCGGTGGATGCGGCTGTTGATACGGGCGTGGCACGGCACGGGCGTCGTTGAACGTCCAGAACCGGCCCTGGAAGGAAAACACCTCGCTGGTCCAGGCACGCTTCAGGATCTCCAGCGCCTCGTAGAAGCGGTCCCGGCTTTCGGCATAGGGCACGCCATAGGCGGCGTATGACCGCGGGTTGCCGCTGCGTCCCGCGCCCAGCAGCAGCCGCCCGCGGCTGATCTGGTCCAGCGTCGCGGTTTCCTCGGCCAGGCGCAGCGGATGCGCCAGCGGCAGGACCTGCACGCCGGTGCCGAGCCGGAGGCGGGAGGTGCGGGCGGCGATGGCGCTGAGCACGGTCAGTGGTGCGGTCAGGACCGAACGGGCCGATTGCTGATGGATCTCGGCCAGCCAGATCGCGTCCAGGCCCCAGGCTTCCGCCTGCACGGCCTGCTCGATCCCCTCGGCCATGGCATCGGTGTCCGACTGTCCGGCCGCCTGGCGGTGAAATTCGTGGTACCAGCCGAATTCCATCGGGGTCAGCGATCGTCGACGGGCATGTTGGCCTGCACGGATGGGCGGGCGTTGAAGCCGGCATGCCATGCGGCCAGGCGTGGATGGCCGTCGCGCCAGCGCAGGCTGTCGAAGCGGAAATCCAGATAGGCCAGGGCGACGCCGATGGCCAGGTGCCCGACACTGAACGGGCTGGACGCCAGCGCATCGGCCTCGTGTTCCAGCGCCGCGACGCAGGCGTGCAGCTTGGCGCGCCACAGCGCCTTGTGCGGCTCGCTCTGGCGTTCCGGCGGGCGGAATCCCTCGGCCAGCAGGGGCAGGGCGCTGTCCAGCATCCCCTGTCCCAGCGCATGGCGGCGCAGCGCGGTCAGCCGCTGTGGCCAGGCCTGTGGATACAGCCGATGGCCGGTGTGCAGCGTGTCGAGATACTCGATGATGACCGGCGAGTCGTAGATGGCGGTCCCGTCCTCCAGCTCCAGCGTCGGGATCTTGCCGACCGGGTTGATCTTCATCAGCTCCAGGTGCGGGGTGGTGCCGCCGGCCACGGTGCGCACGATCGTCAGGCGGTCCTGCAGGCCCATCTCATGGGCGGCGATCATCACTTTGCGGACGTAGGGAGAACGCGGGGACCAGTGCAGGATCATCTGTCCGGGCATGCGGGGGCCTTCCAGGGGGCAGCGGCGCGCGGTACTGTCGGCGCCAGGGATGAAGGAGACGTTCACCATGAACTGGATCGAAGTCAACGGCACCAGCCTGCGCTATGAGCTGACCGGCGCGGGGCCGACCACCCTGGTGCTGGTGCACGAGATGGGCGGCACGCTGGACAGCTGGGACCAATGCGTGCCGGCGTTCAACAACTCCCGCCAGGTGCTGCGCTATGACACGCGCGGAGCCGGCCAGTCGGAGAAGATCAAGGGCAAGGTCACCTGGGACCAGATGGCCGACGACCTGGCCGCACTGCTGGACGCGCTGGGTATCACCGGCAAGGTGTCGCTGGCCGGTATCGCCGTCGGCGCGGCCATCGCCATGCATTTCGCTGTCCGCTATCCGGACCGCGCTGCCGCCCTGGTGCTGCACGGGCCGGCGACGGGCACCACCGCCGACCGCAGGCAGGCCACGCTGGACCGCGCCGCGCAGGTGGAAGCCGGCGGCATGCGGTCGGTGGTCGAGACCAGCCTGGCCGCGTCCTATCCGCCCGTCGTGCGCCACGACCCCGCGATGTTCGCGACGTTCCGCGCGCGCTGGCTGGCCAACGATCCGGAAAGCTTCGCCGCCATCAACCGGATGCTGGCCGAGGGCGACATCACCCATGAACTGGCCAAGGTCGCCTGCCCGACGCTGGTGACTGCGGGGCGTCATGACAGCCTGCGCCCGCCTGCGATCATCGAACCGATGGCGAAACAGATCCCGGGCGCGGTGTTCCTGGAACAGAACACCGGCCATTTCTCCTCGATGCAGACGCCGGGGATCACGGCGCAGGGCATTCACTACTTCCTGCACGCGCTGGGCCAGTAGTACCAGCTCCCCATCGGTCATGTCGCGGCCGGCCGCGGCCCGGTCGATGGGGAATAATATCAGCTCCCGGCGGAGTCCCGGCCCCGAACCTCGACCCCGGCCCAGCCTTCCAGCACCTTGATCAGGGCGGTGAAGTCGTCCTGCCCCATGCCCTGCTGCTCGCCGAAGCGCCACAGCAGGCCGACCTGCTCGTGCACCCACATGGGCACGCCCAGGGCCTCGGCCTCCTTCAGGCCCAGGACCACGTCCTTCACCATGGTGGTCAGCTTCGCGCCATAGTCGAACGTGCCGGGCAGGACGGCGCGCGGCACCTTGTCCTGGGTTGCACTGTTCCGCCCGGTCGACACGTTGATGACGTTCACCATCACGTCCGGATCGAGCCCGCCCTTCGCACCCAGGACCAGGGCCTCGAACGCGGTCGCCATGTTGGCGGCGTTGATCAGGTTGTTGACCAGCTTCATCAACTGGGCCTGGCCGGGGCGGTCGCCGACCTCGAACAGGTTCTTGCCGATCCGTTCCAGCCAGGGGCGCAGCACCGCGCGGGTGTCGGGCGGGCCGGCCAGGATCATGGTCAGCGTCCCGGCGCGGGCGCCTTTCGGGCCGCCGCTGATCGGGCAATCGGCCAGCGCGATGCCGCGCGCACCAACGATGGCCGCGATACGGGCCAGGGCCGGGCTGCCGATGGTGGACATCTCGACATAGGTCTTCACCGCGCTGCCATGGGCGATCTCGGCGGCGACGGCCTCGCTGACGGTGCCGTTGGGCAGGCAGGCGAACACCAGGGCGGCGGTGTCGGCTACCGACCGCGCCGACGCATGGTCCACCGCGCCCCGCAGCACGAACGGCGCCATGGCGACTTCGCTCGGGTCATATACGTGCAGCCTGGCGCCCGCTTGCTGAAGGCGTTCGGCGATGGCGGCGCCCATCTGCCCCAGGCCGAGAAATCCGATGTCCATGCCGATGGCGTCTCCTGGTTATGGCGTACGTGGGGGCATCAGCCGAGCACCCTTACAACCGTCCGTACGTGTCTTCGTATCGCACGATGTCATCCTCTCCCAGATACCCGCCCACCTGCACCTCGATCAGGGTCAGCGGGATCCGGCCGGGATTCTCCAGCCGGTGCGTGCAGCCCAGGGGCAGATAGACGCTCTCGTTCTCGCGCAGGATCATGACCTTCTTGTCCCGCGTCACCCGCGCCGTCCCGTTCACCACCACCCAGTGCTCGGCGCGGTGGAAATGGCTCTGCAACGACAATTGCCGGCCCGGAGACACCACGATCCGTTTCACCTGGAACCGGTCCCCCTGGATCAGGCTTTCATAGAAGCCCCAGGGGCGATAGGCGCGGTTATGCGCGGTCGCCTCGGCGCGGCCCATCGCCTTCAGCCGGTCGACGACCTTCTTCACGTCCTGCGCCTTGTCACGGTGCATCGCCAGCACGGCATCGCCGGTGTTCACCAGCACCACGTCCTTCAGCCCGACCACGGCCGTCAGATGCCCATCGGCGCGGACATAGCAATCGGTCGTGTCTTCCAGCAGCACATCGCCCAGGATGACATTGCCTGCCGCGTCCTTCGCCCCCAGCTCCCACAGGGCACTCCAGCTGCCGACATCGGACCAGCCGATGGCGGCGGGCACCACGGCGGCGCGGGTGGTCTTCTCGGCCACCGCATAGTCAAGGCTGATAGTGGGGCAGGCGGCGAAGGCGTCGGGGTCCAGCCGGATGAAGTCCAGGTCCGTGCGGCTTTTTTCCACCGACGCGCGGACCGCGGGCAGCACGTCCGGGGCATGGGTCTGCAACTCGCGCAGCAGGGTGGCCGCGGTGAAGACGAACATGCCGGAGTTCCACAGATGCCGCCCTCCGGCGACCAGCATCGCGGCGGTGGCGGCGTCGGGCTTCTCGACGAAACGGGCGACGGTGAACGCGCCGTCCGCGTCGGGCAGCGGCGAGCCGGTCTCGATATAGCCATAGCCGGTCTCGGGCGCGGTCGGGCGCATCCCGAACGTCACGACATGGCCGGCCCGCGCGGCGGTGGCGGCGATGCCCAGCGCGGTCAACAGCGCGGGCACATCGGCGATGGCGGCGTCGGCAGCCATCATCCACAGCACCGAGTCGGGGTCCGACTCGCTTGCCAGCACCGCGGCGGCGGCGATGGCCGGGGCGCTGTTGCGGCCCACAGGCTCCAGCACCACCTTGGCCCCCTCTATCCCGGCTTCCCGCAACTGCTCGGCGATCAGGAACCGGTGCTCGTGGTTGCACACGATGATGGGCGGGGCGAAGCCCGGGCCATGCGCGCGCAGGGCGGTTTCCTGGATCATCGACCGTTCGGACACCAGCGGCCAGAGCTGCTTGGGGAAGCTCTCCCGCGAGACCGGCCACAGCCTGGTGCCGGAGCCGCCGGACAGGATCACGGGGACGATGGGTCTGGTGGCGGGTCTTGCGGCCATGGTGGCGGGTGTGCGGTCGTTCATGATGCTTCCTTGCCGCTCCTGGCCGCCGCTGCCAAGCCCATTCCGCGTGGGCGCGGTTCCCGCCCGCCCGTCCCCGAACCTTCGGCCTTGCCCGGGCGGGCATCGCTTCGCATCATGCGGCCGTCCTCACTGAAGGCCCCGCCCGCAATGGACCAACCGCTCGCCAACGATCTGGCCACGGCCATCCGCGCCATCACGGACCGGATCGAGCCCGGCCTGATCGCCATCCGCCGCGACATTCACGCCCATCCCGAACTCGGGTTCGAGGAAGTGCGCACCGCCGGCATCGTGGCCGCCGAACTGGCCCGCCTGGGCATCCCGCACCAGAGCGGCATCGGCAGGACCGGCGTCGTCGGCATCATCGAGGGCGGGCGGGCGGGTCCGGTGCTGGCCATCCGCGCCGACATGGACGCGCTGCCGATCCTGGAAAAGACCGGGCTGCCCTTCGCCTCGACGACGGAAGGCCTGATGCATGCCTGCGGGCATGACATCCACACCACCACCCTGCTGGGCACCGCCGCGGTGCTGCGGGAACTGGCCCCGCACCTGGCCGGCACCGTCAAGCTGGTGTTCCAGCCGGCCGAGGAAGGGCTGGGCGGCATGCAGGCCATGATCGACGACGGCGTGATGGATGGGCCGAAGATCGACATGGCGCTGGGCTTCCACAACCACCCGGACATGGCGGCCGGCACGTTCGGCTGGGTGCGCGGGCCGACCCTGGCCGCGTCCGACCGGTTCGACATCGTGGTGCGCGGCAAGTCCGGCCACGCCGCCTATCCCCACACCACCATCGATCCGCTGGTCGCCGCCGCCTACCTGGTCACGCAGTTGCAGACCGTCGTCACGCGAGAGGTCAACGCGATGCACCCCGCCGTGGTGACCGTGGGCGCCATCCAAGGCGGCACGACCTATAACATCATCCCCGATTCCTGCCTGATCAAGGGCACCGTCCGCACCCTGCACACCCGCGCCCGCGACACCGCCGAAGCCGCCATCAAGCGGCTGGCCGACGGCATGCTGGGCGCGATGCGGGTGACGTGCGAGGTCACCTATCGCCGCGGCGTGCCGCCCCTGGTGAACCACGACCGTGTGCTGGACCCCGCCGTGGCGGGTGTGCGCAAGCAGTTCGGCGATGCGGCGGTCCGGCAGGGCGAGGCCAACCTGGGTGGCGAGGATTTCGCCCTGATGGCCGAGCGGGTGCCGGGATTTCAGCTTCGGGTTGGATCGTCGCAGGCGGGACGGCGGGACCGCCTGCACAACTCGGCCTATCAGCCGGACGAACGGTGTATCGGCTTCGGCGTGCAGGCGCTCAGCCGGGCGGCGCTGGAGATCCTGGGGGGCCGTTAAGGGTCGGTTAAGGGGGGCGAGGTTACACGGAACCAGCGCCCCCGATCGTCCAGCCGGGCGCCGTTCCCTGGCGGAGGCCCAGTATGACCCGAGTGCACCCCGCTGCAATGGCCGACGCGGCGATGTGGCGCGGGCTGTGGCTGGCGCAGGCCCTGGGGCAGCGCAGCCCGGTCCTGGGCCAGGCGCTGCGGCGGTCCATCCTGGTGGTCTGGTGGACCCTGACCCTGCAACTGCACACGCAGTTCGGGTTCTGGCTGCGCGCCAGGCGGTTGCGGCGGACGGTGCGCCCCGTGCCGGTGGCGCCGGTGCTGACGGCGGTGGACCCGGCTTCGCTGGTGCTGCCCCGCGCCGGGGATCCGCTGGTCTCGGTGATTATCCCGACCTATGGCCAGGTGCCGTTCACGCTGCGCTGCCTGGCCTCGATCATGGCGCACCCGTCGCGCGCGACGATCGAGGTGATCGTGATCGACGATGCGTTTCCCGGTGACGAAATCGCTTGCCTCACTGAAATTCAGGGCATCCGGCTGATGCGCAACCCGGTCAACCTGGGGTTCCTGCGGTCGTGCAACGCGGCGGCGGCGATGGCGCGGGGCGTATATGCAGTTTTGCTAAACAACGACACCCAGGTGCAGAACGGCTGGCTGGACGCGATGCTGGACTGCTTCGCCGGGCGCGACGATGTGGGCGCGGTGGGGGCCAAGCTGCTGTATCCCGATGGCAGCCTGCAGGAGGCCGGGGGCATCGTCTGGCGTGACGCCTCGGGCTGGAACTTCGGGCGGCATGAAAATCCCGAAGACCCCGTCTACAACTATGTGCGGGAGGTCGATTACTGCTCGGGTGCCGCCCTGCTGGTGCCGCTGGCCCTGTTCCGGCAGGTGGGCGGGTTCGATGAACGCTATGTCCCGGCCTATTTCGAGGATTCCGACCTGTGCTTCCGCCTGCGGGCCATGGGGCGGAAGACGCTGTACCAGCCGCGGGCGCGGGTGATCCATTTCGAGGGGACGTCCCACGGCACCGACCTGGCAGTGGGCATCAAGGCGCACCAGGTGGCGAACCGGCGAACCTTCCAGGCGGCGTGGCGGGATGTGCTGGCGCGGGATCATTACCCGAACGGCACCAATGTCGCCCGCGCGCGGGACCGGGCGCGCCATCGGCAGGTCGTTCTGGTGGTGGACCATCGCGTGCCAGAGCCGGACCGCGATGCCGGGTCGCGCACCATGCTGGCCTTCATGCGGGCGCTGCTGCGGGCGGGGATGGTGGTGAAGTTCTGGCCCCACAACCTGGCCTATCTGCCAGGCTATACCGAGGCATTGCAGGACCTGGGGATCGAGGTCTTCCACGGCCCCGCC
>CAYZKM010000022.1:0-22951 GCA_964478525.1 uncultured Bifidobacterium sp. | reverse complement strand
GCTGGTTGCCCATCTGCTTCCAGCCGGCGTCGCGGAGGAGCTCGGCCGCCTGGCCGATCCGCCGATGACGATCTGGTTGTCGGGACGGATGTCCACCGTGGTGTGGCCCGCGGTCGCGGTGCCGACGCCATAGGTTTCGGTTGAAACCTCCTCCAGCAGGGTGCCGGACCCGCGGGCCGACATGTCGATCGCGTTCGCCGTGGTGATGGACGCGCTGGCGCCGATCTGCACGGTCGCGACCGAGGTCGGCACCACGATCGAGGCGTCGGCCGAGGCGCCGGAAATCGCGCCGCCGGTCAGGAAGGCGACCTTGTCGCGCACGTTGTAGTCGTTCAGCGCAGACAGCTTCAGCGTATGGGCATTTGTCGCCACGCCGACGACGGTGATCTGGGCCAGAGACCCCACCGTGACCTTGGTGGTCACGTCGATGGTGGTCTTGTCGTCCGCGCCCGCGCCGCTGGCCAAGCCGCCGGTAGTGCCCTTGATGTTCTCGGACGGGCTGCCGCCAAGGGCGGGCTTGTCGAGATGGGTGGTCGCGGTGGCCGAGATGGACTTGGCGTTCGCCACGACCGAGTTGCCGATCGAGGCGGTGGTGGTGGCATTGGTGGTGTTGCGGATCTCACCACCTGCCCCGGCGAGCAGGCCGCCCGCGACGGTGGTGATCTGCGAATTGAAGGTGGCGGTCTGGTCAGCACCCAGCGACAGCGCGCCGGAGCCGGACGTCAGCGTGATCTTCGACGAATCACCGATGCTGGCCAGCGTGGAACTGATGTTCTTGGTGTGCACCACCGACGCCGCGCCGGCGATCAGCCCGCCGGAACCGGCATTGGTGAAGGCGAAGTTGTCGTCATGGCCGGTCGCGCCGATGGTCAGGCTGGTGCCGATCAGCTTCACCGAACTGCCGAGGAACGCCTTGGTGACGGTGTTCGAATCCGCCTCGGCATAGGCGATGCCCGCGGCGATCAGGCCGCCGGCGTTGCTGTCCGCCTTGGACCGCTGGCGCGTGTTGTTCACCGCGGTGACCAGCGTCGCCCCGGCGATCGTCAGCGTCGCACCGTTGGCAACGAAACTTTTCACGCTCGCGTTGTCGTTGATCACCGCATTGGTGCTGGTGACGCCGATCAGTGCGCCCGCCGAACCGGTCGAGTTCGACCGCGCGGAATAGCCGCTGGCGGGCAGCAGTGTCGTCGCGGTCACCGACAGCGAACCGGCGGTGATGTTGGCGTTGCCGATGGTCGAATCGGAGGGATCGCCGATCGCCGAGGTAACCTGCGGCGCGATCGTCACGCTGGTCAGCGAGGCACCGACCGCGAGGCCGCCGGCGGCAACACCCAACGCCTCGGTGAACGCATCGGTCGTCGCCGCCGAGGAGACCACGACGGCGCCGTTGGCATTCACCTTCGCGTTGGCGCCGATCGATGCGCTGACGCTGGAATGCGAGTTGATGAACGAGAAGTTGGCGCCGAACGCGCCGATGCCGGCGGTCACGGCCGTGACCTTGCTGTGCGTGGTTTCCTCGGCCGTTGCCTTGACCGTCAGGGCGTTGATGCCGGCCGGCCCGCCGATGACCGCTCCGGCGTTTACCGCCGCCTTCGACCCGCCCGAGATGTCGAGCCGCGTGAACACGATGCCCGCGCCGACCGCGCCGCCGGCCACCTGGCCGGTTACCTCGTTGATCGTGCGATCGGCATCCGCCAGCACGACAACTGTATCGGCTTTTGCCACGCTGCCGATCGTCGCCTGGACCTGGCTGGCGTCGGAGACGACCGCCACCGCCGCGCCGAGCCCGACGAAGCCGACCGATCCGCTGAGGACCAGGACGTCGGTCTTGTCCTTGAGGTTGGCCTTGACCGAGATATCGTCGTTCGCGGTCATCGTGCCATTGGCGGACGCGGTCACGTTGTCGGCGATGTTCAGCACCGACACCGACGCGCCGATACCGACCAGGCCCACAGCGACGGCGCCGACCTTGACGTTGAACTGCGCGTCCTCGTTTGCCTGCACCAGGACGTCGTCGCCGGCGACGATGTCGGCGGTCGATCCGATGACCGCCGAGGTGCCCGGCGGCACCGGCGCCTGCTTCACCCGGTCCAGGATGCTCTGCTTGGTCGGCGCGCTGGACGACAGCGTCGCGGTGGCGCCGGTGGCGATCGAGTTGACGCGGTTCTGGCTGGTATTCGCGTTGCCGCCCTTGGACGTGAAGCTGCCGTTGACGTTGCTGGTGATCAGGCTGGTGCCGGACGAGGCCTGGCTGGCGGCATCGCTGCTGGCCGACCCGTTCTTCTGCACGACGCTGTCCTGCGTATGGCCGTCATTGTCCTGGTAGGTGCTGTCCATCGTCTTGCCGACGGACCACACGCTGACCGCGCCGCCGACGCCGACGACGCCCGCCGCGCCAGAGGCGTCGAAGCCGGTCAGCTGCTTCAGCCCGACGGCGTTCACCGCCACGTCGTTGTGGGCGTACACCTTCGCCCCGTTCTGGATCACTGCCTCGACGTCATTGTTCAACGTGCCGACATCGACGGCACCGCCGATGCCGACGAACCCGATGCCCAGGCCGATGACGAATGTCCTGACATCGACATCGTTCAATGCATTGACATAGACGCTCTGCGCGAGGTTGGACGTCGCGGGCGCGGATTTGTTGATCAGGGCGAGCGATGCGATGGTCGCGGACGTGGTCGACGTGATCATCGTCACACCGACCGCGCCTGATACGCCGACGAAGCCGACGCCGCCGGCGGCGACGATGTGCAGGATATCCTCGCTGGATTCGGCCTGTACGATGACACCGTGCGCCGTGGTACGCTGGCCCGCGCCGCCGGCGATCGTGCCGTTGACTACCTGCGAGACCGGCACCGCGCCGTTGCCCAGCCCGTCCACCACCGCCTGGCCCGCGATCGTGGCGGCGGTGTCCTTGTCAAGGATCATCACGCCGACCGAGGCGCCGACGCCCACGAACCCGCCGGCGATCGCGCCGCTGAGTTCCAGCACATGGGTGTTGTCCAGCGCCGAGACGAAGACGTCTCCACCGGCCGACACCGTCGCCGAATCCCGGATGTCGGCATGCGTCGTCGTGTCGATCGTCAATACACCGACGACGCCGCCGACGCCGATGGCACCGAACGCGGCACCGAGGCCGACCATCACGATGTCTTCCTTCGCCGTCGCCTCGACCGTGATGTCGTTCAGCGCGCGCACCGTGGCATTCTTGTCGATATAGGCTTCGGTCTTGTTGGTGATCACGTCGACGCCGACAGCCGGCGCCACCGCGACCCCGCCGGCACCCAGGCCGGCCGAAACGGCCAGGTGATAGAAATCATCGCCCGCGCCGACGATCACCGACTGCCCGCCGCCGGCGCCCTTGGTGTTGTTGTTGACCTGCGCCTTGGTGCCGATATAGGCGGTTGTCGTGGCATTGACGACATCGACGCCGGCGGACACGGCCACCGCCACCCCGCCGGCCGCGAGGCTGATGGTGAAGGTGCGGATCTCGTCACGGTTGGTGGCCGAGACCGACAGGCCCTGGAAGCCGGTCTGCGTGCCCAGCGTGGTGCCGCGCGGACCGTTGAAGGACGGGTCGTCGACCTTGTTTCCGGCACCGCCCTTCCCGGTCAGGTCCATCTTCCCAAGCGTCGGCGTGCCGACCTGGCCCTGCGAGCGCAGGCTGGAGCGATCGCCGCTGCGGGCGGCGGTCAGCGTCGAGCCACTGCTGGATTCGATGCCGGGCGAGCCGGGGTTGGACGGATCATAGGTCGCGCCGAGGGCTGCGATGCCGACCGTGATACGCCCGGTGTTCACGGTGACGCCGGGGCGGTTGCCGTCGGCCTTCACCGCCGCGCCGCTGCCGATGAAGCTTCTGGTATCCTTGTTCAGGATGTTGACGCCGGCCGCGGCGCCGACACCGACGCCACCGGCGGCGAGCACGCCGGCGACCTCGTTGATGTCGCTATAGTCGTTTGCATAGACGACGATACTGCCGTTTGCCTGGACAAACCCGGCACCCGCCGACACGGTCGGTTCAAACGGATCGTCACCGATGAACGCCTTGGTCGTCAGGTTGAAGACGTGCACGCCGGCATTGACGGCGACACCGACGCTGCCGGCGCCGATGCCGGCCGAAACGGAAATCAGGTTCTCGGTCGAATTGGCGGTGATGAAGATATTGTCGAAGACCGCTGTAATGACGCCGGAGTCGATATAGGCCAGGGTCTTCTTGGTGAAGACGCCGGCATCGGCACCCACGCCGACACCGACCGTGCCGCCGGCGATCGAGCCCGCGACCGAAATGATCTCGGTGACGTCATCCGCGCCGATAGTCAGGCTGCCCGCGGTGGTGGTGATCGTCGCACCGCGCCCGACATAGGCGGCGGTGTTCTCGTTGGTCGCGCCGACCGCGGCAGACCCGGCCACGCCGGCGGTTCCGCCGATCGCGATGCCGGCGGCGATCCCCAGGATATCCTCGTGCGCATGGGCGTTGATGGTCAGGCCGAGACCGCCGGCCGTGACGACATCCTTCTGCCCGACATAGGCATTTGTCGTGCCGTTATGCACCAGTGTCGCGTTCGCCGCGCCGATGCCGGCGGTGCCGCCGACGCCGACCGAACCGGCGATCATGGTGACCTTGAACTCGGTGCCGGCATCCATCGTCACAGTGCCGCCGGCGGTCAGCTTGGACACCGGGGCGAGCGGCGAGTCGGCGATATAGGCCTCGGTCTTCGTGGTGACGACCTGTATGGACGCGGTGGCGGCCACCGCGGCGGAATCCGCCACCGAGGCCACGGCCGCGATCGACATGATCTCCAGCTCTTCCTGCGCGGTGATCGATGCAGCACCACCCACCGACACCACCGCGCCCTTGCCGATCGAGGCGCGCGTGGTCTTGCTGATCAGTTCGACATCGACACCGGCGCCGATGCCGGCCGATCCGGTGGTCACCGACAGCGCGCCGGCGACCGCGACGATATCGGCGATGTTCACCGCCTTCACCGTCAGCGTCTGGCCTGCGCCGGGTGCGAAAATGCCACCCTGGTTGATCTGGGCGGCGTCGCCGATATAGCCGGCGACGTTCAGGTGGAAGTCGTCGACGATCACCGATGCGCCGATGGCGGCATTGCCGTCGCTGGCCGCGCCCGCCAGCGCGACGGCGGTGATGGTCGGGTCCTGCGAATCGTTCAGGAATGGCAGGTCGATCTTCGACGGGGCGAGATGGATCTCGCCATCCACCAGGATCGCGCCGGCGGCATCGGCCTTGCCGCCGATATAGGCGTTCGTATTGACATTCATCACGCCGACGGCAACCGCGAGGCCGATGGACGTCCCGTTGGAGAACGCGCCGGCCGCGGCCAGCGTCTGCATGTCGATGTTGGACGTCGCCTGGACGGTGATGCCGCCGTTGGACGACAGGGTCGAACCCGACCTGGCGGATGCTTCGGTGTCGAAGCTGTTGACGATGTTGATCGCCACCGACCCGGCGATGCCCACATCGCCCTTGCCGCCGCCGGCGGATGCGCCCCATGCGACGAACTGGTCGGTCTTCGATACCGGCGTGATCGCGGCGATCTTGATGCCAGAGGCGGTCAGGCTGGACCCCGTATCGACATAGGCCTTGTTGGACACATTGGCGACGCTGACCGCGACGCCGGCGCCGATATTGACGTTGTTGTCCATGCCCAACGAGGCGCCGATGGCCTTGGCGGAGACGTCGATCAGCGAGCTGGACTGGATGGTGGCGGTCTTGGTGGACGCAGCCAGCACGGCGTTGTTGGTGACCTTGGCCTCGGTGGTCGACTTCACCACGCTGATGGCGACCGACGCCGCGACGGAGACGCCGGACGAACCGCCGCCGCCCTGGCCGCTGTTCTTGTCGCCCGCGTCCTTGGTCCCCTGCGAGGCGGAGGCGGAGCTGAGATCCTGGCCGGAGGTATTCTTGTTGTCGTTGACCTGGTGATCGGCCTGGCCGTCGGCGCCGGACTTGCCGCTTTTGCTGTTCTGCTGAGAATCCTTGCTGTCGGCGCCGCTGGATGACGCAACCGCCTTGGTTTCACTGGTAACCGTCGAGGTCGCCAGCACGTTCAGCAGGCCGGCGGTCGTGGTGATGCCCCGCGCCACTTCGGCTGTCACACTTTCCGTCACGACACCGACCGATACGGATGCACCGACACCGACGCTTTTGCCGGCGGCCTTGGCATCGGTGGTGGTTGCGAAATCGCCGACATGCGTTGCCGTGACGTTCACATCGCTCGCGGCGAGGATCGATCCGACGCCGGTGCCGATGCGCGCCGAGGTCGTGTCACTGGCGACCGCCACGGCGACGCCGACGCCGATCGCGACATTGCCGGACGACGCCCCGTTCTCGCCATGCGTGACGACGGTATCGGCCGAGTTCGCGGTCACCGACAGCTTGCCCGCGCTGCCCGCCCACACCGTACCGTTGGTGATTTCCGCGGTCGTCGTGTTCTTCAGGACATTGACGGCGACGGATGCGCCGATGCCGACATTGCTGCCCTGGCCGCCGCCATTCGATGGGGTGGCGCTGGCGGTTCCGGCGACGATGTTCTGCGCGGCGACCGTGACATTGCCGGCGGCGTTGATGGTGACGTTGGACACGCCGCCGCGGCCGATCTGCGCCTCGGTGGTGTTGGTGACGACGTTGACCGACACCGAGCCGGCCACACCGACCTTGCCGCCGCCGCCGCCCGATGTCGCGCGCGCCGCCGAGGTATGGGTGGTGTCGGTCAGCTTCTGGTTCGCACCACCGGCGCTGGTCAGGGTGATGGCGGTGCCGTCCTCGGCATCGGACCGTGTCGCGGCCAGCTGGTAATGGCCTGGCGTGGCCTCGATCGCATAATAGGTCGTGCCGTCGGTCAGCCCGCCGATGGCCGAACCGCCGGACTGATAGACCACGGCGTCGCCGGTCCGAAGACCGGTCTCGGTGCCCAGGTCCAGCAGGCGTACCGTGCCGGTGGGATTGAACTTCGCCGATCCGGTCAGGCCCAGCAGCCCGTAGGTGAACTTGTGTTCGGTCCCCGTCGCCCCGCCGGTCAGGTCGACGCGACCGGTGGCACCGCCGGCCTTGGCATGATCCTCGGTGTCATAAAGCTGGATCGTGCCGCCGTCCTGGACGTTGACGTAGTAGTCGTTGCCGCTGGTCAGGCCGCCGATCGCGGTATTGCCCTCGGCGTCGTAGGTGACCTTGTCGCCCGTCTTCAGGTCGATGCCGACCCCGAGGAAGATCGTATCCGCGGTTGTATCGACAATCGGGCTGGTCGAGGAGCTGACGCCGTACTGGCGGGTCGCCATCACGGCTTCCACGTCCACGCCGCCGCCGACGATGGTGGTGTTCTTGCCGATATAGGCCCGGTTGGTGACCGTGCCGACATTCACGGCCACCGCCACACCGACGCCGACGCCGCTGCCGGAGGTGGAGGCCGAGCCGTCGGCCTCGGCGATGCCGTCGCCGTTGGCGGCGGACTTCACCGTGATCATGCCGGTCGCGGTCGCCTTGCGATTGTCGGCGATGAACGCGTTGGAGCTGACATTGGTGATATTGATGGCCACGCCGCCCGCGACGCTGACCGAACCGTTCGAGGTCGATGACTTGTCGCTTTTGGCCCCACCGGTGCCGGTGGCCGAGGCGTCACGCTCCTTCGATTTGCTGTTGCCGTAATCGGCTTCCTTGTTGGCCGAGTTGTCGACCGACTGCGAACCGGCGGTTTCGTGGCTGCCGGAACCGTCATCCTCCTGCCCGCCGGCGACCGAGGCCTTGGCGATGCTGTTGGAGGCCGAGATCGCGCTGGAGGTGAAGCTGATGGTACCGCCGGTGGTTTTCGTGTCGCGCCTGGCTTCGGCGCTGGCATTGTCGTTGACGACGGTGACGCCGACCGAGATGCCGACGCCGGTGCTGTTCGATTCCGTATCGCCGGTGGCCGAGTTCCAGACGGTGTCGGTCAGCGCCGCATTGGCCGAGATGTTGCCTGTCGTGGTCAGCGCGGAAGCGCTGGTGCCCAGGATCGCATGGGTCTCGTTGGCGGTGATTGCAATCGAAACCACCGGGGTGACGGCGGTCGAGCCCTTGGCGCCGTTCCGCGCCTCGGTGATCATCGTCTGGGTCGTGGTGGCATCCAGCGACACCTTGCCCGCGCCGTTGACGCTGACGTTGTCGCCGATCTGCGCCAGGGTGGTGTTCTGGGCATAATTCACCGCGACGGATGCGCCGACGCCGACATTGGTGCCGTTGCCGCCGCCATCGCTGGGGGTCGCGCTGGCGACATCGGTGGTGGTCTGCTGCGCCTTCAGCACCATGTCGCCGCCGCCCTTCAGCGTGATGACAGGTGTGGTGGCGCCGAAGCCGGGGAAAGCCTCGGTATCGGTGATGGCGATGTTGATCGCCAGCGACCCGGCGACACCGGTATCGCCGCCGCCGGCCCCGGATTCGGCCCAGGCGCCGAAGCCGCTGGTCTGGTCGGTGAACAGATGCTTGGTGCCGGTGCCCTTGGTGGTGATGTTGACCAGGCCGGTCGCGCTGCCGCCCAGGGCCGTTTCATGCGAGGAATAAAGCTTCACCGAGCCATCGGCCTGGACATTGACCCAATAGGTCTTGCCTTCGACCAGGCCGCCCATATCGGTGCCGCCGGTGCCATGATGATAGACGACCGCATCGCCGGTGCGCAGGCCGGACTGCCCGGCATCGACCGTGTCCTTCGCGAGATCGACCTTCGTGGTGGGATCGAACACCAGGTCGCGATCGGCCACTGTTGCAAGAACGTTCAGCCCACCGGCGTTGATCGTTGCGCCGCCGAGATAGGCGAGGTTGGTTTCCTTGGCATAGGCGACCGAGACCGCGACGCCGACTCCGGTGCCGCCCGCCCCCGCGCCCTTGAAGGCGTGCTGGGTGCCCGCCCCCTTGTCCTGCAGGTCGACGCGCCCGGTGGCGCCACCGGCATTCGCGTGTCCCTGCGTGTCGTACAGCGTGAACTTGCCGCTGCCCTCGTCATGCACGAAATAGGACTGGCCGTTCTTCAGGCCCTTGATGTCGGTGCCGCCGTCGCCGTGATTATAGGTGACCTTGTCGCCGGTGCTCAGGCCGCTGTTCGCGCCCAGCAGGATCGTCTCGGCGGTTGTATCGACGGCTGTCGTCGGGTTGAACTGCTACGACCCGATCACCGCGGAACCGTCGGCCACGGCGGTGCCGTCGACATTGGCCGACGACTGCACCGTGAGCACGCCCGCGGCGTTGATCACGCGGCCGGTACCGATGAAGGCTTTGGAACTGGCCTGTTCGATGTTGACCGCGACCGCGCCGGCGACGCTGATCTTGCCGCTGGACGTGCCGGCCGACGGTGCGGCGGCGCCTTTCGTGCCCTTGGTCGTGCCGCTGGGATTGGCCTTGGTGGTCTGGTCGGACGCCGTCTTGGATCCGAAATTCTGTTCACCGCCGGTCTTGTTGTCGACCGCCTGGGTGCCGGATCCGTCATCCTCCTCGCCGCCGGCGACCGAGGCGCGCGCGGTCGACTGGCTGCCGGACACGACGCGCGACAGGAACGCCGCCGCGCCCGCCACCGTGGTCAGGTCGCGCCCGGTGGTGGCCAGCGCGGTGTCGTTGATGACGGACACGGCGATGGAAATGCCAACCCCGGTGCTGCCGGACAGCGTATCGCCTTCCGCCGTCGTCGCGACATTGTTCGCCAGGGACGCGCTGGCAGAGAACGCCCCGCCGATGGTCAGCAGCCCGCCGGAACCCAGCGTGGCGGATGTATCGTTGGCAACGATCGTGATCGCGACGACCGGCGTGATGGCGGTGCCGCCCTTGGACCCGGCCTTCGCCTCGGTGTCGGTTTCCAGCCTGGCATCCGCCGTCAGCGACAGGTTGTTGGCGCCCGTCAGCGTGGCGGCATTGCCGATATAGGCGGTTGTCGTGTCTTCTTCATACGTCACCGCCACCGACGCGCCGACGCCCACTTTCGACGGATCGCTGTTGCCCGCGGCCGATGGCAGCGCATGGGTCGCGTGCGTCATGATCGCGGACGCGGTGAACGTGACGTTGGGGGACCCGTTCAGGGTCAGCGTGGCGCCGTCGTCCAGATAGGCCTTGTGTTCGAACACCGTGACGTTGATCGCCAGCGAGCCGGCGACCCCGACCTTCGACGAGGCACCGACACCGGACGTCGCGTCAGCCGAGAAGGAGCTGCCGCTGGGGGCCAGCACGGCGACGTCGAGCGAGGAGCCGGTGATGGTGTTGGCGCCGGTCAGATAGGCCTGCGCGCTGCGGTTGGCGACGCCGATCGCGACACCGACGCCGACGCCGGTGGTGTTGCTTTTGGTGGCCTGGCCATCGGCCGTGACCGAAACGACATCGACGGTCGACGCATTCACCTTCGCCGCGCCGGACTTGGCATCGATGGTGGCGTTGTTCAGGAAGGCCTTGGTCGAGCCGGTATCGGTGCTGACCGCGACCGCGCCGGCGATGGTGACGCTGCCCTGGCTGGTCGCCGCCTTGTTCGAGGCGAGGGTCTGCTCGCTTTTGTTGCTGCCGCTGTTGGAATCGGACCCGCCGGGCGAGGATTTCGCCGTGGTCGACAGGGTGCGATCGGTGCTGGCGGCCAGGGTCACGGCACTGCCGCTGACCTTCGCCCCGCCGGTGCCGTCGATCGATGCGGTGGTATCGCCGAAGACGACCGTCACGGCCACGGCCGCGCCGGCGGTGCCGACGACGTTCGCATCCGCCATCGAGGAGGTGTTGATCTTGCTGGACGCGGTCAGCGACACCGCGTTGGTGGCGGTCAGGCTCGCCGCACCGTTCACCGCCAGGGTCGCGCCGCTTTTGAACGTGGTGCTCAGGATGGCCGCGTCGGCCTTGGCGCTTTTCGCGGTGACATCGGGCGAGGCCGAGGTCGTGATCTTGATATCCGACGTCGCCGAGGCGGTCAGCTTGCCGGTGGCCACCACGCTGGCGGACCCGCCGATATTGACCTGCGGGTCGGCGCTGCCCTGCACCACCACCAGCTTGATGGTGTTCTTGTCGGCCTTGGCGACGAGGTTGCCATCGACCAGCGAGGTCAGCGTGACGTCGACACCGGAAAGCTGCGCCGCGCCGCCGATATTGATCGTCGCCGCGGAATTGCTGGTCAGGACGGCGCCGGTGACCAGCGACAGCTTGGTGCCGTCGTCGTTGGCCTTGGAGTTGCCGTGGGCGGTGATATCCAGCTTGTTGGCGGCGGTCAGGCTGGAATCGGTCAGCGTGATGCTGGTCTTGGCGTCGGCGAGGAAGCCGGTGCCGAGGATTCCGCCATCCTTCAGCGCCTCGGCCTTCAGGGTCAGGTTCGTCGCCGAGAGCTTGGTGGTGGCATTGCCGGTGATCGTGTCGTCCGACTGGATGGTCAGGTCGCCGTTGAAGGCGCCCGCGCCGCCCAGGGTGATGTCGGTATCGGCGGTGACCTTCAGGCTGTAATCGGTGGTCAGTCCGGTGCCCTTGACGATCAGGTGGTCGTCCTTGACCAGCTCCGACCCGCCCTTGAAATCGATCGACAAAAGGCCGCCATTGCCGCTGACGAAGGACTTGATGCTGGAGAGCGTATCGAGATCGAGCCGCCAGGTATCCGCGAACAGCCCGCCGCCCACATCGCCGCCCGGCCGAGCGATGTTGACGCTGACATCGCCGGCGTCGTTCAGCTCGACACCGTCGATCTTGGTGCCCGGGCTTGCCGTATCATAAACGTTGACGAAGAACTTGCCCGAGGCCTGTTCGGCCTTGACCGTGAAATCGGTGACGCCGGTCAGAAATGTATTGATATCTGCCGACATCAAAACGCGCGGTTCGATCGTCTCCAGGACGAAGCCTTGCCGGCGCGGTTTGACCGGCGCTTTCGCGCCCTCGGCCGGTGATGCGGATCGCCCTGCCCAGTCCGAGACCCGCCGCAGCATCTTGCCGAGCGAGGGACGGAAGGAGGAGCGCTTGGAGCGACGGCCGGACTTCATGGGCGTGTCCATTCGTGGAAGGTCGTGGCTGTACGGTCGGGCGAGTGGGAGCAGAATCCGGAAATGCCGGTTGCCCGCGGGTTTGCGGGGCGGTGGTGGCGTCCTGGGGTCGGGATTGCGGTCGACGGAAGGGGCGCGTGCCCGCGGGCCGCGCTGGCAGCCGCGGTGCTATCGTCCCTGGTACGATAGGGCATACGGGATTTCCGCACGTCAAACCGACCGGGGCGCATGGACCTATACTGAGGTTCCCCCAATTTTTTCACCGTCACACTCGCCAAGTGTCACGCATACCAATAGGCCTCCCATTTTTGGTGCGCAAGCGATCTTATATTTCCGGTAAGGTGATCACCGAAATATCACCGGCGCGACGGGAAATCGGGGCCAGAAAAGCCGGCGCATGAATTTCGCAGTTGCGAAATAGACCGCATCGGCCCCCAGTGCCCGCAGCATAACCCCGCTCGGCGGCGGGCCGCGGTCCGATCGGCTGTTTTGTTTCACATGACATCAGTTGTTGACTCGCGCGATGGAGGTTATTTTTCGTCATATACAACTTATGCGGGTCAATCACGGGAAGACCGAAAGCGCTGATGGGTGTCCCGGCCCCGCCAGCCCCCGAAGCGAGCCACCCGACACCCAGGCGCGATTCATCGGTTCACGCGAATCGCCTCATGCACCGGTTGCCGAGAACGAAATCGATTGCGCGCCGGACCACAGGACCAGCTTGCCCAGCGCCGGCAGATTCTCCAGATTATCAACGATCGTAAGAAAATGATTACCCGCCAGGACCCCGACCTTGCTGGCAAACTGCGTCGCGCCATAGGGCAGCAGGATCTCGGTCTCGCTGATGCCACCGGGATGCAGCAGGATCTGGCCGGGCGCGGGATAGCTGGTCGGGTTCTCGTAGCCCAGGCCGAGATCCAGTTCGCCAAGCGGAATCCAGCAGGATTCGCCACTCCAGCGGGCATGGATGATGCGCTCGTGATACGGCAGCAAAGCGCGGAACCGCGCGCAGGTCTTCGGCGCCGCCGCATCCTCGAACCTGGCATTGAACGCATGCGGACCGGCGACGATTCGAACCTGGCTCACGCGGGACACTCCCTCAGATCTCGTAGCCGCTGGCATCGAACCCGAACGGCACGCGGCCGGTCGGCCTGATCAGGTCATAGGGCGCGCGCGGCAGGAACTGCCCCGATCCCGGCGGGGCCTGCACCTTGCCATCGCGCATCGCGACCTCGCCACGGCGAATCGTCATCACGGGCCATCCTGTGATCGCCATGCCCTCATAGGGTGTGTAGTCGATCACATGCTGGAGAATATCGTTGGTGATGGTGACCTGCTTCTTCGGATCCCACAGCACCAGGTCGGCATCGGCGCCCGGCGCGATGGCGCCCTTCCGCGGGGCAAGGCCGAACAGTTTCGCGGGGTTGGAGGCGGTCAGGCGGACGAACTGGCACAGGTCGATCCGGCCCTTGCCGACGCCCTCGCTGAACAGCACCGCCAGGCGAGAGCCAAGGCCGGGCACGCCGTTGGGAATGTCGCTGAACGGGGCGTTGGTGCCGTGCACGCGCTTGCCGACCGGGGAGTTGTAGCCCCAGCCGCTGTGATCGGAGGAGACGACATCGATCGTGCCCATCCGCACCATGTCCCACAGCCCGGCACTGGCCTCGGCGTCGCGCGGCGACGGGCTGCACATGTATTTGGCACCCTCGAAGCCCGGGCGATCCATGTCGGCGGCCGAGAGGACGAAGTATTGCGGACAGGTCTCGCCCCACACTTTCAGGCCACGGGCACGGGCGGCGGCGATCTCGTTCGCGACCTCGGGGCAGGAGACGTGGAAGACCTGGATCGGCTGGTCGACCAGTTCAGCCAGCGCGATCGCCCGGTGCGTCGCCTCCCGCTCGATCATGCTGGGCCGCGACCAGGCGTGGTATTTCGGCTCCACCTTGCCCGCGGCGAGCAGGGCTTTGGTGCGCCAGTTGATCGCCTCGTAATTCTCGCAATGGACGGTGACCAGCGCGCCATGGCGGCGGGCGACGGCAAGGACGCGAAGGAAGTGCCGGTCGTCGATGAAGGAATTCTCGTATGTCAGAAACACCTTCAGGCTGCGCACACCCGAGGCGATGACCTGCGGAATCTCCTTGAAGATGACCTCGTCCGAGGCATCGGCGATGATCTGGTGGAAGGAATAGTCCACCATGGCCCGGCTGGCGCGCCGATGATACTCGGCCAGGGGCTCCAGCACGCCGCGCCCCTTGAACTGGGCCGAGAAGGTGATCACGCTGGTGGTTCCGCCGGCGAGCGCCGAGGTGCTGCCCGAGGTCCAGGTTTCCTCGTCCGCGCCGCCGTGTTCCTTGAGCTGCTCGATATGGCAATGGGTGTCGACCCCACCCGGCATGACCAGCAGCCCATCGGCGTCCAGCCGGTTCTCGCCCTTCAGGTTCAGGCCGACCGCGGCGATTCGCCCGCCGACGATCCCGACATCGGCGCGGAACACATCGGATGCGGTGACGACCGTGCCGCCGGCGACCACTGTTTCGTAATCAGACATGAGAGCACCTTTCCGATCCGCCTTGCCGGCGGAACCATGCATGATCCGAGCCAGTTGCGGAACCGGGCAGAGCGCAGGATCGTTGGCAGGTCTCGGCGGGCCGTGCTAGAGCATGATCACGCTGAGCGGAATCGTGGCAGCGGGTGAATCATGCGATCAAACAATGAGCTAGCGCGCGCTGACCGGTTACGGTCAGCCGGAGGGCGCGCTAGCCCGGACCACCGTTGTCCGAGGCCCGCCTCGGCCCGCGATCGGACGCTGAAAGGATGAGCTCAATGCGCCTCGTGATCGTCGCGACACTCTCGATCCCGCTCCTGTTGGGTGGTTGCGTCAGCTTCAGCAGCAGCAACCCGCCGCCACCGGCCGGGACGACGGTGGTCCTGCCGCCTGGCGCGACGGTGGTCTGCGCGGATGGCAGCGCGCCGCCCTGCCGGTGACGGGCGGGGCGACGGTCAGCGCGTGAACAGGCGCGCCTGTCCGGCGATGTCGCCGGCGAACAGCGTGGCGGTGGTCCGGACCGGCAGGCGGCCGGCCCGCAGGGCCTGCGCGGCCCAGGTGTTGCAGGTATAGACCGCGCTGTAGGTCGGGGTCGCGTAATAGAACAGGCTGCCGGGATAGGGTCCTTTCGCCAGCAGGCGCGGGGCGTGGGTCGGTGCGTACTCGAACGAATCGGCGATGAAGCCGGACAGCCGCGCCAGGCCGGCCGGTGTCAGGCGCACCGGCGTGACGTCGGCGGGCGGCGGAAAGGCGATGTCGGGCGTGGCGGTGAGACCGGTGACCAGCATGGCCGTCGGATTCGGCAGCAGGGCCAGCAGCATATCGAGGATGTCGGTGTTTTCGGTCTGCACGAAACCGCGGGCGCCGACGCCGAAGACCAGGTAGCGCGCGCCGGGGAATGCGGCGTGCAGCGTGGCCAGGCGCCGGTCGGCCACCGCCGCGGGAATGGCGATATCGGTGTGCCAGCCGCGGACGATCAGGAAGACCGTTTCGGTCCTTGGTTCCGGCGCCTGCGGTGCGCCGGTGCAGGCGGCCAGCGCCAGGACGATCAGACCTGGCCAGCGCGGCATGGAGGGGCGGGCGTTGACATGGAGCGAACCTGTATCACGCCGCGTCACGGCATCAGACCCCCCATGCGTTCGCCCGGGGGCACGATGGCCCGCGGGTCCGGTGTTGTCGTAGGGAGTGTTCATGATCCGTGTCTCAAAGCCGTCCCGCCCGCGCATGTCGCGCCGTGCCGCCGTTCTTCTCGCCATCGGTTGTGCCCTCGGCGCCTGCGCGACGATCGACGGGGTGAAGACGTCCGTCATCGCCGGAAAACGGGTGGAGTATGTGATCGCCGGACATGGCGAACCGGCGGTGGTGTTGGAGAACGGCCTCGGCGCCAGGCTGGAGTGGTGGGCAAAGGTGCTTCCCGAGGTCGCCAGCGAGACCCGGGTTTTCGCGTACAACCGTCCTGGCACGGGTGCCAGCGACACTGTCCCGGCGCCGCGCGATGGCGATCACATCGTCGAGGACTTGCGGCGGACCCTGCGCGCGACGGGGATCACGCCGCCCTTCATACTGGTGGGCCATTCGCTTGGCGGTCTGTATATGCAACTGTATGCTCGGCGTTACCCGGACGAGGTCGCAGGTCTGGTGCTGGTCGACTCGACCCATCCCGAACAGATGCAAGGGGCCGGCGCGCGTGAAAACTGGCCGGCATGGACGAAAATCGTGTTCGATGCGGCGACCTCGGACGCCGCGCAACGGGAACTGGCCGCCATCCCGGCGACGGGTGAGGCGCTGCTGGCCCTGCCGCCACTGACCGGCAAGCCGGTGATCGTGCTGTCGGCCAGTGGGCCGATGCGTGAAACATCGGCGCTGGCGCGCGATGCCAATGCCAAACGTATCGACATCGTCCGCTTGCATCCCGGGGCGGAACAGGTGTGGGTGGACAGTGGCCACGGCATTCCGCTGGAAAAACCCGACGCGGTCGTTGCCGCCATTCACGCGGTGTTGTCGAAAGCGCGCTAGACTTGCAGATGAAGACGATGATGTCGGCCGCACCTCCATCCGGAGCATCCCGATGCCAGAAATATTCCAGATCAAAGAGACGTTGTTCGATGATGAGCTGGGTTCTCAACCGGAACATGCGATGGGATTTCAATGGGTGTCGATGAATGGCAGCCTCGCGGTTGCCATCGGTGGCTATGTCGTCGTGACGGTCTCGGCGGCGGCGGTATCCGAAATCGAAGCACTGTTGGCCCTTCCATGGATGATGCCCAGCAGCCGCTTGACTCTGCCACGGAGGCAATCCGGCTTCGACACCTGGCGCCGGCACCTGCCCCCAGCGACCAACGTCAGCCTGATTCACATCAGCAGGTTCATGATCGGCCAGAATATGGCGGTCAACCCGCCGGCCGGCCCGCTGTTGCCACCGCCGGCGGCACCATCCCCCTTGTTCGGACATCTTCCTCTCACGGCCACGACGAATCCGGGGGATCAAATTCACCGGTTCGAAGCATTCCCAAGAAGCAGACGGATCAATGTAGCTGCATCCACGGTCTCCGCGGGGACATTCGCGGTCCCCCCGTCGGAGCTGGGCTTCCTTCCAACCGGCCTATCCGTCGTTGGTCGGCTTGCCCTGCCGAACCTGCTGCCTGCCTCTTTCGGATGGGATTTGGAACCGCCACTCTCTACCACGCTGAGATGTGGTGCGTCCGTTCCACTTTTCGGGCAGGCCGGCGGCGGCGTTGAAGTCGAAATTCAGGTCACGACAAAGATGGTCGCTATCACGCCCCGTTCGCCCCTGCCGACCATTTGACGGCTCTACGTCCCGGATGCCACGGGCCCGGGGCGATCTATCCCCGCAGGAACCGCCGCACGAAGCGCACCAGGGCCGGCGTCGTCGTCGGCCGAAGCAGCCGGCGATCGTATCCGGCGAAGCGGCGGTCGTTCTCGGCCAGGCAGATCTCCAGCAGCGCGCGCGTGCTGACCTCCGCCGCGCTGACGGCCTGGCTGCCGGTGACGGTGAAGTTGTTGTCCTGCCTCGCCGCCCCGTCATCCATCCCGCGCGCGATGCCGATCCGTTCCCATCCCAGGAACACCCAGACCGCGGCCACCCGCAGCTCGAACCACGGCCGGCGCCACCACGGCATGGTGCGCCGGTGCGCGGCCAGCCAGTTGGCGAACAGCAGGATGTGGCGGCACTCCTCCTGCATCACCGGCTCGAACGTATCGACCAGTTCGGGCGGAAAGAAGCCGGACCGGCGGGCCAGCTCGAACAGGCCGAAGGCGAAGAAGCTGTCGATGCATTCGCTGAAGCCGGTGACCAGGTAGGCCCATTCGGTATCGGCAGGCGCCAGATAGGCGGGTTCGGGATCCAGCGCGATGCCATAGGCGCGCACCAGGTCCGCCAGTACCTCCTTGTGCCGGCCTTCCTCCCAGCCATTCAGGCCGACCGCGTCGGCCCAGTCGGGGTCGGTCAGCGTATCGGCATAGGCCTGCATCCGCAGGCGGGCCTTGCCCTCGGTCTGCACCGCGATGTTCCAGATCGGCAGGCTGATCAGCCGCTCACGCGCCGCCTCGGTCAGGATCGGCCAGGCGATGACCGAGGGCTTGTACGGGTTGAACGTCTCGCGGAACATGCGCCGCACGGCCGCCTTGTGTTCCGCGGATCCCGGGCGCAGCGGGCCCGGGTCGGCCGAGGTCCAGTGCCGAGCGGCGAAGTCGGCGGCGCGTAGGATGTCGGCGTTGACACCCGTCATCGGCTGGTCTCCTGAAAACGTGATGCGGCGCCACCCAAAAATCGTGTCCCAGATTGTGTCCCATGGGGCGCCATCTGTCACCAGGATGTGCCAGACCCGCCGCGCGGGCCACCCATGCCTTGATCCCGCGCCCGTCGTGCCGCACAAAACCGGTCCCACACCCGGATCGGACGCATGAGCACCGGCTATTTCTTCGAGGATTTGCGGATCGGCCAGACCGCCACCATCGGCAAGACCATCACCGAGGCGGATATCCTGATGTTCTCCGCCGTCAGCATGGACACCAACCCGCTGCACCTGGATGCCGAGGCGGCGAAAGCGTCGGTCTTCGGGGAGCGCATCGCGCATGGCATGCTGTCGGCGTCGCTGATCTCGGCGCTGCTGGGCACCCGCCTGCCGGGGCCGGGCTCGATCTACATGCGCCAGAGCCTGCGCTTCGCCGGCCCGGTGAAGATCGGCGACACCGTGCAGGCGACGGTGGAGGTGACAGCGCTCAACCCCGACAAGAAGCGCGCGACCCTGAAGACCACCTGCACGGTCGGCGGCGAACCGGTGATCGAGGGAGAGGCCTACGTGCAGGTCCCGTCGCGCCCATGATCCGCATCTTCCACGACTGGCGGAACCTGCCCGCCGATGCCCGCGGCGCGTCCGTCGCGCTGGGCAATTTCGACGGCGTGCACCTGGGTCACGCCAGCGTGATCCGGGCCGCCCACACCGCGCGGCCCGACGCGCCGCTGGCGGTGCTGACGTTCGAGCCGCACCCGCGGGAGGTGTTCCATCCCGACGATCCGCCGATCCGCCTGACGCTGCCCGCCGCGCGGGCCGAGGCGCTGGCCGCGCTGGGCGTGCAGATCCTGTACGAGCTGCCGTTCACCCATGATTTCAGCCTGATGTCGGCCGACGACTTCGTCACCAGGGTCCTGCACGAATCGCTGGGCGCGCGACACATCGTCTCGGGCCAGGATTTCGCCTTCGGCCACCGGCAGGGCGGCGATACGGCCTATCTGGCCGAACGGGCCGAGGCGCTGGGCATGGGGCTGACACTGGTCCCGCCGGTGACCGATGCGCGCGGACCGATCTCCTCCACCCGCATCCGCCGCGCGCTGCGCGATGGCTAGCCGGAACACGCGACGGCCGAGCTGGGGCGGCCCTGGGCGATCCGGGTCGGGGTTGCACATTGCGACAAGCGCGAGCGCACGATCGGCTTCCCCACCGCGAACGTCGCGCTGGGCCGGCACATGGAGCCCGCGCGCGGCGTCTATGCGGTGACGATCAGGCTGCAGGATGGGCGCAGCTTCGACGGCGTGGCGAATATCGGCCGCCGCCCGACGGTGAACGCCGGCCCGGAAAGCCGGCTGGAGGTCAATCTGTTCGACTTCTCGGGAGACCTTTACGGCACCGAAATCACCGTCGCGCTGCACGCCTATATCAGGCCCGAGGTGAAGTTCTCGGGCATCGACGCCCTGAAAACACAAATAGCCAGCGACGCCGACGAGGCTCGGCGTCTGCTCGCCCATATCTGACACCGCACAGGAGGAGCCGATGCCGTTTCTGCAGCGCCCCGACGGCGAGATCTATTACGAGGAATACGGCCAGGGCTTTCCGATCCTGTTGTATGCACCTGGGGGATTGCGATCCCGCCTGGAGATGTGGCCGGCGGCGGCGGACGGCACGGCGCGATCCTGGTGCGACTGGACGAAGACGCTGGCGGATGGGTATCGCGTGATCGCGATGGACCAGCGCAATGCCGGACTGTCGCGCACGGCGATCGAGGCGGATCACGGCTGGCACACCTATGCCGCCGACCACATGGCGCTGATGGACCATCTGGGGCACCGGCGCTTCCATGTGCTGGGCGGCTGCATCGGCGGCAGCTTCTGCCTGAAGGCGATCGAGACGGCGCCCGATCGCGTGGCCTCGGCGGTGCTGCAGAACCCGATCGGGGTGCACCCCGAACATCCGCGCTATTTCCCCGACAGCCATGTCGCGTGGACGCGGGAGCAGCGGGCGAAACGGCCGGAGCTGGACGAGGCGAAGATGGTCGCGTTCGGGCGCAACATGTGGGACCACGACTTCGTCTTCTGCGTCGGCCGTGATTTCGTGCGCAACTGTCCGGTGCCGACGTTCCTGCTGCCTGGCACCGACATTCCGCACCCGGCGGCGACATCGGACGAGCTGCGGGTGCTGCTGCCTGGGGTGGAAGTGCTGGATGACTGGCGCGGGCCGGCGCATCTGGAACAGCAGGGCCGCCGCGTGCGGGCGTTCCTGGACCGGCACACGCCGCGCTGAGACCGGCCGGCGTTGCGCGCGCCGGCCATGGATTTATCTATACAAATGAAATGATCGCAAACGGGAGCAGTTCGTGAAGGTCGGAATCGTGTCGGACATACACTGCAACGCCACCGGCCTGCAGGACGCCCTGGATGTGATGGGGGATGTGGACGAGCTGCTGTGCCTGGGGGACAGCATCTTCGAATACCAGTTCTCGAACGAGGTCGTGGCGCTGCTGCGGCGGCGGCAGGCGCATATCATCCAGGGCAACCACGAGGAGGTGTTCTTCTCGGCCGCCGGCGTGCGCGCGCGGGAACGCGACACGATCGACAAGGCGATGCTGGCCTTCCTGGCGGATCAGCCGGCGCGGCGGTCGCTGGAAATCGGCGGGAAGACGTTCCTGCTGGTGCATTCCGTGCCGTGGGAACCGCGCGGGGAGTATGTGTATCCGCACAGCGCCAGGCTGGATCGTTTCGCCGAGGCGGATGCGGATTTCGTGCTGTATGGGCACACGCATGCACAGGTGGTGAAGCGGATCGGCAAGGTGACGGTGATCAACCCGGGGTCGGCGGGCGATGCGCGCGACGCACGCAACGACCGCCAACTGAGCTGCGCGGTGGTGGACACCGTGACCGAGGAGGTACGGGTGATCGACTATGCGGACCCGCACTATGCGGGGGTCGGATAGAGCATGATCACGCTGAGCGGAATCGTGGCAGCGGGTGAATCATGCGATCAGACAACGAGATAGGGCGCGCTGACCGGTTACGGTCAGCCGGAAAGCGCCCTAGCCGCCCCGTCAGCTTCCCTTCAGATGGTGGATTTCGGGCCAGAACAGATCCTTCCACGATTCCGGCTGCACCTTGATCCGGCCGCGCTTGTACATAAACGTCGCCCACTGCATCGTCGCCTCGGGTGTCATGATATAGCGCATGCGGGGATCGGCCATGACTTCCAGCATCAGGTCCAGATCCACCTTCATGCGGGTATCGGCGACATAGTATTCCGCCGTCTGGCGCGTGTTCCCGGCGATGAAGTCCGATGCCTCCTGCAGCGCGTTCACGATGGCCTGGTAAAGTTTCGGGTTCCCGTCATGGAACTTCTTCGTCGTCCACGCCGTCCCGCCGGTCGACGGTCCGGTCAGCGTGTGCGAATCCAGCACCACGTGGATGTTCGGGTCCTTCAGCTGCATGTTCTGGAATGGCGGCACGGTGAACGAGGCGTTGAAGTCCTTGCTGCCGGCCAGCATGCCGTTCGTCGCATCCGGTGGCGACATCGAGAAGGTCAGTGAATCCAGCCGGTCGAACTGGTCGTCGCCCCATTCCTTCGCCGCCGCCATCTGCAGCAGGACGGCCTGTGCCGAGACCTTCACCGCCGGCAATCCGATGCGGTCGGCGGCGGTCAGATCGCGGATCGTCCTGACGTTCGGATTGCGTGACGTCAGCAGCACCACCTGCTGCGACAGGCCGGACACGCCGCGCACCTCCTGCGCCGTGCCGCGGGTCTTGGCCCAGATCGTCAGCAGGCCCGGCACGCCGCCCGAGGCGATGTCGATCGCGCCCGACAGCAAGGCATCGTTCATGGAGTCCGGGCCGTTGAATGTGTTCCACACGACCTTGACTTCGGGAATGCCCAGCGCCTTGGCGTGTTTTTCAAGCAGGCCCTGGTGCTTCATGACGTTGAACTGCAGATAGCCCATGCTGAATTGCTGGGCGAACCGCACCTCGGGCACCTGCGCCCCTGCGGTGACGGCGGTCAGCAGGGTGAACGCCAGGGCGGTCACCAGGGTTGCGACGCGGCGCATTGGCCATCTCCTCCGGTTTCTTTTCTGCCCGGGATCATCCGGGCGGGGCGCGGGAATGGCAAGCGGAACCACCCCCCGCGGCTGCCCCTGGCATGGCGGTGTGGTTCGCCGTTATACTCCCGGGTATAAAGACAAGACGGCAGGAAGGGTCCCCGCCATGACCATCGTCATCAAAGCGCTTCATCCCGGTGCCACGGGGCCAGGTTTCGTGGGCGAGGTGTCGGGCATCGACCTGACGCGGCCGCTGACCGCATCGCAGGTCGCCGCGATCGAAGCCGGGATGGACGATTTTGCGGTCCTGGTGTTCCACGGCCAGCGCTTCGACGACGACACCCAGCTGGCGTTCAGCCGCAACTTCGGAGAGCTGGAGATTTCCTCGGGCGGAGAAATGAGCCGGCCGGAGGAGCGGCGGCTGAAGCTGGAGATGGCGGATATCTCGAACCTCGATCCGCAGAACCGCATCCGCGCCGCCGATGACCGCCGCCGGCTGAACAATCTGGGCAACCAGCTGTGGCATTCGGACGCGTCGTTCCGCGCCGTCCCGGCGAAATACTCGCTGTTGTCCGCCCGTATCGTGCCCGCGAAGGGCGGGAACACCGAATTCGC